>JAJBTC010000012.1 GCA_020861095.1 Bacteroides sp. | reverse complement strand
AGTACGACAGGATACCTCCTACGATGAAGCATACGACAGATGCAATTATCGTTGTTATCATTGTCAATTAATTTATATAAATAAAAAGCACCACCAAATACCCGGGAACTGATCCTGGTATTTCAGCAGTGCGTGTATCTTATCTCTTTTGGATGGACAATAGGATCATTTTCTGATATATTGTTCCAACTCTTTTGTGAGTTCTTCTATCTTGGCTGTATAAGGTTCTGTATCGTTTTTATCCTGCAATTGCAGTCTTTCCAGAGAGAACTGATAGGCTACCATGGCCAGTATTTTGTCTGTATCCAGGGTTTTATAATGTTCTCTATACGCATTCAGCCTGATATTTACCTGCTTTGCCGCTTCTCTTACCATTTCCTCGTCTTCCCGTTTGATGGTCAGGGGATAATAAGCATCCGCGATCTGCAGGTTTATTTTTATCTGATCTTCCATACATCTTTCTCTTTATCTGAGTTTATTCATTCAGTAAAGCGATGCATTTATCGACTTCACGCACTAATTTGGACAATCTCAGCTTTGTGTCTTTCACATCACTGTCGTTAAGGCTGATTGCCGAAGCTGTTTTTAGGTTCATATAGCAACGTTGCAGCTCTTCATACGCTGCCGATACCTTTTGTTTTTCCTCTTTTTCTTCTTCCAGAAGTCTTCTGAGATCCCCGTTTTCACGTTTTAATTCATCGTGCAGATACATCAGATGCCGTAATTTTGCTTCAAAGGTATTTAGTAGCTTCTTTTCTTCTGCTGTCATTGCTATACCAAATTGTACACAAAAATACAATTAACTTGGAGACTACAAAAACTTTTGCTTCTAATTTAGTTCACTTTAAATAAAAAATGTTTCCTGCAACCCGTATTCCCTGACAGAATTCTTTAAAAATGCGATGGATAGGCAAGCAGATCAGAGTCTTCTGCAGAAGGCAGCCAGCTTATTTGAATGGGTAGGCCAGAGGGAATAAAGAAGTAAGTAAAAGTAGTAAACGCTAAAAAAATATATAGAACAGTTTTTATTCATCCAACAATTTGGTTTATGGTGTAAACTTGCTATCTTTGTATAGTAGTTATCTGAAAAGAGGGTATCGCAAACCTTTTAAAATTCGGAATAAAATGAGAGATTTGCAGAAATCTTTTGAAGCCAGGCATAGGTTCTGGTCGGATGTCAGAGCGAAAGTGTGGTGCTATGTAGGGATAAACTCGTTTCTGGTGTTAGTCAATTGACTCACTTCTCCTTCCTGTTGGTGGGTTTTGTGGATTATAGGTGGCTGGGGAATCGGATTGCTGATTGGTAGGATTACCGGCTATGTAGAGCAGGCGGATAAATGGGAGAGAAGATGATCTTTTCGGTTTGCCGGTTGTTGATAAATAGAAGTGTGGTATCTGAATCGTAACAAGTAAAATTATGGAAGATAGGAAATTAAATGAACAGGAGAGTCTGGAACTCATCTCTCGTATGATCCGCAGTACGCGTGAAAGAATGGAGGAATATACCGGTATTCACTTCCTTATATGGGGATATACGACGGTAGCCGTGTCTGTGATCGTCTGGTATATGTTCACCTTTTCCAAAGCAAATACTCAGTTATGGAACTGGTTCTGGCTGGCTATTCCCGTGATCGGAGGATTGGTGTATTGGCTTTATTCCCGAAACAGTCATCCACCCCGCCCGGAGTCGTATCTGGATCGGGTGATCTCCTGTGTGTGGATGGTGCTTGGAATTACAGGTACGGGAGTGGCTCTATTGGCTCTTCTGACCGTTGTACCTATCCCTGTGCTGTTCCTGATTGCCCTGATCATGGAAATGGGAAGCACGATCACCGGACTGATCGTCCAGTTTACTCCCTTAGTGGTAGCAGGTATTGCCGGACTGGCTCTTGCCGGGTTGCTGCTGGTGATCCCGGGACCTAACCAGATCCTTTGTTTCGCGTTGATATTTGTAGTGCTGATGATTGTTCCCGGACATATACTGAATTACCTGGGAAGGAGATAATTCTATAGGAAAAGGATATACTGTTGTGATATTGAAGAAAGGATAGAATAAGATATGTTTAAAGAACTGAACCCGTTGCTTCACTCTGAATTGCGTCTGGCGATCATGTCGTTGCTGGTCTCGATGCAGGAGGCGGATTTTGTCTATATCCGCAAGCAGACGGGAGCTACTGCCGGAAATCTGAGTGTTCAGATTGATAAATTGAGTAAGGCGGGGTATATAAAAGTAAAAAAAATGTTTCGTGGCAAAATGCCCTGTACCCTGTGCAAGATCACAAAGGCGGGTATAGATGCCTTTGAGGAATATGTAGAAGCATTAAAAAGTTATATAAATAAGCTTCCGGAAAAATCCGGGCCTGAATAAAGAGATGAGCAAAATTTTAACAGCCTCAGAATGAATACACCTTTTTTGCTTGTTACTCATGCCGTAGAGCAGGAGTATATAGATATCCACTGGCCCTCGGTGGATATTTGTTATGTAAAGACCGGTATCGGGAAAGTGAAAGCTGCTTTCCGGCTGACAGAAGCTATGCTGCGGCGTTCACCGGATCTGGTAATCAATGTGGGAACTGCCGGCACACTGGACCATCGGGTCGGAGATGTGTTTGTGTGCAGACATTTTATAGACCGGGATATGCAGAAAATGGCTGGTCTGGGGCTGGAACATGAGATCGATAGTTCCGGTCTGCTCGCGGAAAGAGGATTCTGTATGCACTGGAACGAAGAGGGTGTATGCAATACCGGAGACAGTTTTCTTACTGAATGGACAGACGTTACAGGGGATGTAGTGGATATGGAAGCCTACGCGCAGGCATATGTCTGTCGTTCGCTCAACATTCCTTTCATTGCCGTGAAGTATGTAACGGACATCATCGGACAAAACTCCGTAAAGCATTGGGAAGATAAGCTCGCGGATGCCCGCGACGGTTTGAGTCACTTTCTCAACGTCCTGAAAGAGAGGATATGACGAGTGACCCCGATGGCTATGCCGGCCAGCAGGATCTTTACCCACCACAGGGAGATCACACAGAAGATGGAATAACAGATCGTGAGCCACAAAAGGGATACAGAAAGTATCTTCGCCCGTAGGGGGATGGCTTTGTGTTCACGGAAATTCCGGATATAGGGTCCAAAGTATTTGTGGTTCATCAGCCAGTCGTACAATCGGGGAGAACCTCTGAAATAGAGGGCTGCTGTCAATAGCAGGAAGGGGGTGGTTGGAAGCAGAGGAAGAAAGATCCCGAGTACGCCTAAAGCCAGGGAGAGGGTTCCAAGAATAATATACAGCACTTTCATGCGGCAAAAATAGGATATTTTCTTCATTTACCCAATCCTCATAAATGAGGATATCACAGCCAGGAACCGACAGACAACAGGGCTTTTTATAAGTTTATAATAGGGTACTACTACAAAGAGTATGGACTTTTTTCATGTAGACGAATCCGCTCGAAGATAGAGCGAGCGCCTTTGCCGTATCTGCTTCTGTACAATAAAACCTCATAGTTTATGGTATTCTGAATCGTAAATCGTAATTTTGTAAATCGTAAATCCCTTCATGTTCCGTTTTATGAACAGATCGTTTTTATCTATGTGGCTCCTCCTGTGTGTGGGCACCCTTTTATCGGCTCAGACCGTGGCCGACTCGTTGGTGATAATGAATACTCCGTGGAAGGTGAGTACCCTGCGTGAAGGTATGGTCTGTAAGCAGGCCGGGATCCCTTCTTTGTATGGAGTGCCGCAGCACATTACTTTTCTGGAGATCGATCCTTCTGTTTATAAATTGGGCATAGAACCCAGTTTTCCCAAAGCGGAAACCAGTGTCACAGCCCGTAACTGCGGCGCGGTGGCGGCGATCAACGGGTCTTATTTCAATGTACAAGAGGGTACTTCCATCTGTTACCTGAGACAGCAGAAGGCGGTGACGGATACGACGACTACCTCCGAATTCAACCTGAGAGTAACGGGTGCTGTGGAAATACGTAAAGGAAAACTCTCTCTGATCCCCTGGGACAAGCAGACAGAGGTGGGCTATAAGAAAAAAAAGAGGGATGTACTTGCTTCCGGACCGTTGCTCCTGTATAACAGTGAAGTGTGTGACTTTTCGGGTTGTGGCAAAGGGTTTGTGGAAACCAGGCATCCCCGGAGCGCCATTGCCCGTACATCTTCCGGAAAGATCCTGCTGATGACGGTAGACGGGCGTTTCCCCGGGCAGGCCGAAGGCATCTCCATTCCGGAGCTGGCGCATCTGTTGCGTGTCCTAGGAGCTACGGAGGCTCTGAATCTGGATGGAGGTGGCTCCAGTACGTTGTGGAGCAGCGAGGCTCCCGACAATGGTGTGTTGAACAAATTGTGTGATAATAAAAAATATGACAACGAGGGAGAGCGTAAAGTCGCGAATGCTATCTGCGTATTTCCCTGATCTTTTCACTGGGTTGCCGGAGGGAGGTGACATTACACCCGGCGATCTTTTATTTGAATGGTATGTATACAGTAATCAAACGTATGGAGGTGTCGGCCTCTCACAGCCTGAACCTCTCTTATCGCAGTAAATGTGAATATCTGCATGGTCACAACTGGATCATCACAGTTTATTGCAAGTCTGCCGAACTCAATGCAGACGGTATGGTGGTAGATTTCAGCCGGATCAAGGAGACTGTCAAAGGACAGTTGGATCACCGGAACCTCAATGAGGTGTTGCCTTTCAATCCGACCGCGGAGAACATAGCCCGGTGGATATGTGAGCAAATCCCTACCTGTTTTCGGGTAGAAGTACAGGAGTCGGAAGGCAATACCGCGATCTATGAAAAAGATCAATGAGATTTTCTATAGTTTACAGGGAGAGGGGTATCATACAGGTACTCCGGCGGTGTTCGTACGTTTCTCCGGCTGTAACCTGACCTGTGATTTCTGCGATACGCAGCATCAGGAAGGAGTGCTGATGACAGATGGTCAGATTGTCGCAGAGGTGAAAAAACATCCGGCTACGGTAGTGATCCTGACAGGTGGCGAACCTTCTCTGTTTGTCGATGAAGCGTTGGTGGATCAATTGCATCAGGCAGGTTTGTATATCTGTATGGAGACCAATGGTACCCGTCCGGTCCCCGCGGCAATAGATTGGATCACCTGCTCGCCCAAACCCGGTGCTTCATTGCGTATACAACGTATGGATGAAGTGAAAGTGGTATATACGGGACAGGATGTTTCTATTTATGAGGATCTTCCGGCCAGGCATTTCTTTTTGCAGCCTTGTTCGGGGCGTAATATAGTGGAGACAGTTGCGTATGTCCTGGAACATCCGAGGTGGAGGCTGAGTCTGCAGACTCATAAACTGATCGATATTCCCTGAAGCATGCTCTGTATCAAAAAAAGCCCTGCAGAACTGTCTTTTCTGAACAGATGTTTGGTGGTATGTTGGTTTTATACAGGACGATTCATTCCATGAAAAAAATAAGACGTAGTCCCGGTATTTCCTGTGTCAGGCCCATACTGCGGGAATATACATTTCATTGTTGGACTTGTGGCGCGGAGACGCACGCCGTGCGTCTCTACAGGTGGATGTTGGCATTGGATGAATGATATGATATTAAATTATTTACATTTCCAATTTTATATCTGCCCACGTTTCTGATAAAAATCAAAGCTATCTGATAAAAACGCCTAATCTACTTGTAGAGACGCACGGTGTACAGT
>JAJBTC010000169.1 GCA_020861095.1 Bacteroides sp. | reverse complement strand
GGACCCCCTGCTCCCAAAGCAGGTGCGCTAACCGGACTGCGCTACACCCCGTTTTCATCGGAACAGGAACTCTTTCAAAAGCGGTGCAAAGATAAGGACATTTTCCGGAAAAGCAAGCATTACTAAGTTTTAAGTTATAAGTTTTGAGTTGTAAGTTTTAAACAGGAGAATTCCCATCGTGCAAAGAGTGGACTTATAACTTAAAACCCGGAAATGATAACCCTGCCTTACTTCAATGGATGTCGGATTTTATACTTAAAACTTATAACTTATCACTCAAAACCTATTCCAGCAACCCCAACTTACGGAAACATTTTTCCAGCTTATCTACCGCGATATCGATCTGCTCTTTGGTATGAGTAGCCATCAGGGAGAAGCGGATCAGCGTATCATTGGGTGAACAGGCAGGAGGAACCACAGGGTTGACAAAGACTCCTTCATCAAACAACATCTTAGTCACCAGAAAGGTCTTCTCCATATCCCGTACATACAACGGAATGATAGGAGTAGAGGTGTTCCCGATCTCAAAGCCCAGATCCCGGAAACGTTTCAGGGAATAATGGGTTATGTCCCACAGATTAGCAATACGTTCGGGCTCATTCTTCATGATCTGCAAAGCGGCACGCGCGGCGGCGGTAGCAGCAGGCGTATTGCTTGCGCTGAATATATAGGAACGTGAGTTGTGACGCAGGTAGTTGATGACAGACTCATCGGCAGCAATAAATCCTCCGATCGAAGCCAGGGATTTACTGAAAGTACCCATGATCAGGTCCACATCATCGGTAAGACCAAAATGATCGCACGTACCGCGTCCGTTGCGTCCCAGCACCCCCAGACCGTGTGCTTCGTCTACCATGATGCTGGCATTGTACTTCTTGGACAGACGAACGATCTCAGGCAGATCGGTAATATCTCCTTCCATACTGAAAACCCCGTCTACCACGATCAGCTTGACCGACTCCGGGCGGCACTTTTGCAGTTCCTTTTCCAACGACTCCATGTCGTTGTGCCTGAATTTCAGTGTGGTAGAAAAAGAGAGACGGCGACCCTCCACAATAGAGGCATGATCCAGCTCGTCGCATATAACATAATCTTCGCGGCCTGTTACACAGGAAACCACTCCCAGATTCACCTGAAATCCGGTAGAATATATAATGGCGTCTTCTTTACCGACAAACTCGGCCAGTTCTTTTTCCAGTTCCAGATGCAGATCCAGTGTACCGTTCAGAAAACGTGAACCGGCACATCCTGTTCCATATTTACGGTTAGCTTCTACAACTGCTTCGATCACCTTCGGATGATTGGTGAGCCCCAGGTATGAATTCGAACCGAACATAAGCACTTTTCTTCCGCTCATGATCACTTCTGTGTCCTGTTCGCTCTCTATGCAGCGAAAATAAGGATATACTCCTTTAGCTTTGACTTGCTGGGGGAGGTCATATTTAGCTAACTTTTGCTGTAATAATCCCATTGAATTGTTAATTAATAAAATCAGTTTTTTTGGTAAAATCCTGATTGTGCCTAACTTACTTATGCCCTATTTTATACTGTGTCCAAAACAGGGGGCAAAGATAGTAAAATATGTTTTTAGCTGTTGCAAATCCAGGGAAAAAACGGAGCTCCTGTCATTAAATAAGAGATATTCCTTACATATTCACAGAATTGTATTATTTTTGCCTTTCCTAAAACAAGAACTGACCGCATGAAAGAGCAAAAAAAAAGCATCTCATTTATTATTAATCCCATATCCGGGACGCATGATAAGCAGGCTATCCTGAACATGCTGGAAGAGAAGATGGATGCCGAAAAATTCACGTGGGAAGTGATAGCTACCGAATATGCCGGACACGCAGCAGAGATTGCCGCAGAAAAAGCAAAGCAGGGGGTAGAGGTGGTTGTAGCTATCGGTGGCGACGGCACCGTGAATGAAGTGGCCCGCTCGCTGGTGCATACCCAGACAGCACTTGCCATCATTCCCAGCGGTTCCGGCAACGGCCTGGCCCGCCATCTGCATATTCCGCTGGAACCTAAAAAAGCCATCGAAGTACTGAACGAAAGCAAGTTGCAGACTATAGATTACGGTTTGCTGGACCAGACACCCTTTTTCTGTACCTGCGGTGTGGGATTTGACGCGTTCGTCAGCCTGAAATTCGCGAAAGCAGGCAGGAGAGGTGTACTTACCTACCTGGAACAAACGCTTACAGAGAGCCTGAACTACCAGCCGGAGACTTATGAGATAGAAACGGAAGACGGTACCCAACGTCACAAAGCTTTCCTGATTGCCTGTGGCAATGCTTCTCAATATGGGAACAATGCCTACATCGCTCCTCATGCTACCCTGACAGACGGATTGCTGGATATTACCATTCTGGAACCGTTCACCGTACTGGATGTACCGTCACTGGCTTTCCAGTTGTTCAACAAGACCATCGATCACAACAGCCGGATCAAAACCTTTCGTTGTAAAAAGTTACGCATACACCGCCAGAAAGAAGGAGTGGTGCATTTCGACGGAGAACCGATGATGGCCGGTACAGACATTGATGTAAAGGTGGTGCGCCAGGGGTTACAGGTGATCGTTCCCGCACAAAAAGAACCGGCTACCATGTTCCGGAAAGCCCAGGAATATTTCAATGATATCATCCAGCTCAACGACAGAGTAGTGGCAGATATCATGGAAAAAAACAAATCGCTCCTCAGACACAACAAAGATCTGGTGAAGAAACTTACCGGTAAAGAATGACACGATGCAAATATTTATGTATTTTTGCCGGACATTTTCATGTATACACCAAGTGAAGAATATTTCTTTATCATATAAAAGACAACTATTATGTTCAGAACACATACCTGCGGAGAACTGCGTATCTCCGACGCCAACAAACAAGTGACTCTCTCGGGGTGGGTGCAACGTACCCGGAAAATGGGTGGAATGACCTTCGTGGATCTGCGCGACCGGTACGGCATCACTCAACTTGTATTCAATGAAGAGACAGATGCCACTCTTTGCGAACAGGCCAACAAGCTGGGACGCGAATATGTGATACAGGTGACCGGTACGGTGAACGAACGCTACAACAAAAATAAAAACATCCCCACAGGGGATATAGAGATCATCGTTACCTACCTGCAGGTACTCAATGCGTCGGAAGTACCTCCTTTCACGATCGAGGATCAGACCGACGGCGGCGACGACATCCGCATGAAATACCGTTATCTGGATCTGCGCCGCAGCTCTGTACGTGCCAATCTGGAATTGCGTCATAAAATGACCATCGAGATCCGCAGTTATCTCGACAAACTCGGTTTCCTGGAAGTAGAAACTCCCGTACTTATCGGCTCTACTCCGGAGGGAGCGCGTGACTTTGTGGTGCCTTCCCGCATGAACCCCGGACAGTTTTATGCCCTGCCCCAGTCGTCACAAACGCTTAAACAGTTGCTGATGGTATCGGGTTTCGACCGCTATTTCCAGATCGTGAAATGCTTCCGCGACGAAGACCTGCGCGCAGACCGCCAGCCGGAATTTACACAGATCGACTGTGAAATGAGCTTTGTGGATCAGGAAGACGTACTGAATGTATTTGAAGGTATGTCGAAACACCTGTTCCGCAGCATCAAAGGCATAGACATAGAAGAGCCGTTCCAGCGTATCACCTGGCACGATGCCATGAAATACTATGGCAGTGACAAGCCCGATATGCGTTTCGATATGCGTTTGGTAGAATTGATGGACATCCTCAAAGGTCATGGCTTCCCGGTATTCGATCAGGCGGCCTATGTGGGAGGTATCTGTGCCGAAGGGGCAGCCACCTATACGCGTAAGCAATTAGACGCGCTGACCGATTTTGTAAAAAGACCTCAGATCGGTGCCAAAGGTATGGTTTATGCCCGCGTAGAGACAGACGGAACCGTGAAGTCGAGTGTCGATAAATTCTACTCTCAGGAGGTGCTCCAACAGATGAAAGAGGCCTTCGGTGCCAAACCCGGAGATCTCATCCTGATCCTGTCGGGCGACGATGTGATGAAAACCCGCAAACAACTCAACGAACTCCGTCTGGAAGTTGCTTCCCAACTGGGACTGCGTGACAAAGACAAATTTGTATGTCTCTGGGTGGTAGACTTCCCTCTGTTCGAATGGGACGAAGAGAACAACCGCTACGTAGCTATGCACCATCCGTTCACCTCTCCCAAACCGGAAGATATCGGATTGTTGGATACAGACCCGGGAGCCGTACGCGCCAACGCCTACGACATGGTGATCAACGGTGTGGAAGTAGGAGGGGGCTCTATCCGTATCTACGACAGTGAGCTACAGCATAAAATGTTCAGGTTGCTCGGGTTCACTCCGGAGCGTGCCCAGGAACAATTCGGCTTCCTGATGAACGCGTTCAGATACGGAGCACCTCCCCACGGTGGTCTGGCCTACGGCCTGGATCGTTTCGTATCCCTGTTTGCAGGTCTCGACTCTATCCGCGACTGCATTGCCTTCCCCAAAAACAACTCAGGAAGGGATGTAATGCTGGATGCTCCTTCCTGGATAGAACCCGCCCAGCTGGAGGAACTGCATCTCCGGCTGGAAGAAATAAAAGAATAAAAGAACTTTTAACGATAGCCAGGCGGAGCTGCGTGGCTCCGCCTTTTTTATCAGTCAGAGAATCGTATGTGCCCTCTTTTCCTGACCCTGAAACATGATCAAAGATAGGAACAACATAAAAGAGCATACACGCATCGTGCGATTTATGATCATAGGCACTCTCAATGCTATGATCATCGCGGGAGTAGTGGCCCTTATGAGTGAGTTACTGCATTGCAATTATGTACTATCCAACATCGTGGCTTATACCCTGGCACAGATACATAACTTCCTGTGGTGCAGATACTGGATATTTATCTCTCCCGACCGCAAAACCACATTCTGGCAGCAAGCCCTGCTTTTTTGCATTGCCTTCGGTATGGCCTATGGGGCACAACTCCTCTTTGTTGTATTACTGGTAGAAAAAGCAGGAGTGCACGCCTACTGGGCGCAGTTCCTGGGATTGTTTGTGTATGGAGGAGTTAATTTTATAATGAACCGGAAAGTAACATTCAGATGATTTGCGATTTATTCCCTGCGGTCATGATCATTATTTGATGCTTGCCATCAAGGAGCGTTGGACGATTTACAATTTACGATTGAAATTGCATGACATGACTGATGCATATATCCACTTGTAGAAACGCAAAGAGATTTACGATTGGACGATTGACGATTTACGATTGAAATTACATTTTGTAAATCCCCATACATTACATGTTAGATGCAAACATACGAGACGCAAAGAGATTTACGATTTACTGATTTACGATGTACGATTGAAATGACAGAAAGAATATAGTTGTAAATCCCTATGCATACCATTTTATATGCAAACATATGAGACGCAAAGAAATTTACCATGTACTGAACCAGCGGTTGACGAAGTCATCCAACGGTCAGCAAAGGGATTTACAATTTACGATTGAAATTACAGAAAGAATAGGTTTGTAAATTCCAATGCGTAACATATTATATGCAAACATACGAGATGCATGGTGTGCACTCATGTCCGCTTAAATGATTTAAGATTTCACAACTATCTAAATGACACTCATTTACTCTGATTTACTCTGTCTGATTTACTCTGAAAACCCGGAGGGTTTACTGTGCATAACCCCCAGTGAAGCGTAGCATAGCGGAGCGACTGGGGGTA
>JAJBTC010000036.1 GCA_020861095.1 Bacteroides sp. | reverse complement strand
CAATTGTATATCTACTTTTTTATACTGCAAAAGTAAATGTCTCAAAATAGATTTTGATTTTCAAAAATCTTACAGTTTGAAATCTCTTTAAGTAAAATCTCCTTGTTTGATATGCTTTTCGTTGAGAAAAAGCCCTAAAACAAGGAGATTTTTACATGTAAACTTACAAATTAAAAGTAAGGCTGCCTCATTTTTCTATTTTGAGACAGCCTCTTCAACAATGTGGAGACAGCTTCTTTTGCCTGTGGTGGGAGGCGGAAAGTGACCTGAACAGATCACTGTTTATTTTTCCCACCTGAGACCAGCTATCCGCGTGATCTTACATATATCCCGGGTTCTGCCGGAATTCATTCTTATTGGTCACCGCGTCCAGTTGGGTCTGGGGTATCGGACGCAGCTGGTGATGTTCCTGTATATATTCCCCGGCGTTCGGGTTAAGACCTTTGATCCGTTCCAGGAATTTGCCGGTACGTTTCAGATCGAAGAACCGATGCTGTTCGCCTGCCAGTTCGCGTGCCCGTTCGTCCAGTATGAAATCCATATTCAGTTCGGACTGGGTAATGCGCATGCTGGCCTCTTTACCCGGTAAGGCTCTTTGCTCGCGGAGGACATTCATGTATCTCACTGCTTCGTCCGGATTGTTATTCATGAGTTCGGCTTCGGCTACAATCAGGTACATCTCACCGATACGCAACACAAACGCGTCTCTTTTGCTTTCATATTCCCAGCCAGTGGCTTTGGTATAATCTTCGAATTTATAGGTAGAGACAAAATAGTCGCGTGTACCGATCGTTTTCCCTTCCGCGTCATATACATCATTGAGATCGAAAATGATATAGGGTTTACTGGCCCGGTACGCTTCCGTGACCGGATATTTCAATGTAACGAACGCTGTATCTCCCAGTACCAGGCCATACTCATTGTTCCCCAGCATGGATTCGTCGTTCACGTACCAGGCTGTACGGAATGTAGCGTCGTAGCGTTGGTCGATCGTCTCGTCGAACATCTGCAGGAAAGCTACCGTGGGCATACACTGTACCCAGGGCGCGTGAGTTTCCGGAGCGACCCATACTCCGCAGTCGGGAACCATCCAGTACGACATGGCGGAGATCAGCGGAGCGTGGCTGCCGCCGTCGTTGCGCAGGGGCGAGGTCATGCCTTCATCGAAGTGCTGGTTGAGCGCCGTGTCGCTGGTATAATTTACCCACCAGATCGCTTCCCGGTTGGTTTGTCCGTCGCTGTTTGCCATGTCAAACGTTTCCGCGAAGGTATCATACATTCCCAGTCCGGGGATGCCGATCACCTCTTTCGCCAGCGTCGCAGCTTCGGCATATCGTCCGCGGTACAGGCACATCCGGGCCCTGAACGCTTTTACAGCCAACGCGGTGACCCGACCGTTGTCTTTGTCTGGCGTACCTGCCAGTTTTTCCGCGGCGATATCCAGATCGTCGAAGATCTGCGTGTAGAAATCTTCTACGGACGAGCGTTGAGCGGTAGTAACCGGACCTGTGATCTCGTGGGTATACAATACTACATCTCCCCAGGTTTCCACGATCAGGTGCAGGTACAACGCACGCAGAAAATGCGCTTCACCTTCCCGTTTCCGGATCAGTTCTTCCGACAGGCCTGAGCCAGAAGCCCGCCCGATGGCGGTGTTGCAGGCGTTCAGTCCGTTGTAGAGCGCGTTCCACATATACTCCATCAGTTCCAGGTCGCCCTGCAGATCCTGCGAGTAGAATGCCATCTGCGGAGCACGCCCACAGTCGGCACCGGCACCGGTATAACAGTCGGTACCCATTTCGGTGAAAGCATATCCGTCGGCTTTGGCAAACCAGACACGGGAATAAGCGTAGCAAGCGTTGATCAGGCTCTCGTAGCCTTCGGGTGTACTGTACAGCACATCACCGGTAATGGTATTTCTGTTGGTCTCCGAAAGGAAGTCGGAACAGGAACAGAACATTACTATAATCGTCAATAAGGATAATCTCTTTTTCATAATGGATCGTACTTTAAATTAAAAACTGGCATTCACACCAAACACAATCTGCCTGGTCATCGGATAAGAATTGGCTCCTCCGCGTTCGGGATCGTAGTCGCTGAATCCGCTGAAGGTAACGAAGTTCTTCAGGGTCGTATAGAGTCTCAATCTGGATAGTCCGGTCTTGCCGATCCTCTGTTTCGGGAACGTATATCCGAACGTGATGTCTTTGATTTTCAGGAAATCACCTTTCCGGTAGCCCAAGGTGCTGAAATAGAGCATCGACTCATTTTTATTGAAGTGAGGCCGGGGATACGCGTTGGTCGGATTTTCCGGGGTCCAGTAGTCTACCACGGAAGAGTTGCTCCAGCCACTCGGATGGTAATTCAATGCCGCGTCGCTCCGGATCAGGTGGCCCACACGCGCGTAGAGAAAGAAAGAGAATTCCCATCCTTTGTATTCAAAACGATTGTTCAGTCCCGCGGTCCATTTCGGAGTCTGTTGTCCCAATACCCTTCTGTCTTCTGTGGCATCGATCGAACCGCTGCTGTCTATATCACGCACTTTGATATCGCCGGGCTCCTGTCCGTACTTTGCAGCCTCTTCTGCTTCACTTGTCTGCCAGATACCGGTCTTTTCGTAGTCGTAGAATACTTTCGTCGCGTGTCCGATGAACCAGCCGCTTGCCACATCGTCCTGATGGGTATTCAGTGCCGTGATCTTCTCTTTGTTGGTGGAGAAGGTCAGGTCACTTGTCCACTTGAACGAGGGAGTGTCGAAGTTTACCGTATTGACGCTGATGTCCAGTCCGCGGGTCTCTGTCTTTCCCACATTGCTGATTACCTGTGTAAATCCGGTATGCCCGGGAAGTATCATGGGCAACAACAGGTCGGAAGTCCAGGTTTTGTACGCGTCTGCGGTGGCATAGATCCGGTTGTTGAATACACCGAAGTCAAGTCCGAAGTTCAACACCCTTGTCTTCTCCCATTTCAGTTCCTGATTGGCCAGGTTGTACGGGCGGTACCCATACGCCGGTTCGTCGTCAAATGTATAGATCGTCTTGCTCAATCCGCCGGTTGTCTGGTAAGGAGACACCGCGCTGTTGCCCGACATACCGTACGACATCCGCAGTTTCATATCGCTTATCTTCTCCACATCCGTCAGGAAACTCTCGTTCTTCATTCTCCAGGCCAGACCTACGGATGGGAAGTAGCCCCACTGGTTGCCTTTGGCAAGTACGGAAGAACCGTCCGCGCGCAAGGTGGCCGTAAGCAGGTATTTGTCCAGCCATTTGTAATGGATACGTCCGAAGTAAGAGA
Source organism: Bacteroides sp. (assembly GCA_020861095.1). Classification (GTDB taxonomy): domain Bacteria; phylum Bacteroidota; class Bacteroidia; order Bacteroidales; family Bacteroidaceae; genus Bacteroides. The sequence continues at coordinate 2,519 of JAJBTC010000036.1, read as the reverse complement.
GAAGAGCCGATTCGGTGAGGCTGCTCGCGATCACAAAGTCCTGCTGGGTACCATCGAGATTGTGGAACAGGGACTCTTCGAAAGAGAGCCCTTTTCCTTCGGCGTAGGTATCTTCGTACCTGCTTTTGGACATACTGTGTCCCAGCAGTACTGTAAACGAATGTTTTTCCAGGTCCTTGTTATAAGTCAATGTGTTTTCCCAGGTGATTGTTTCCGAATGTTTTTCGGTCTTTTCTACCCGTGCCAGCTCTTTGTTGGACGTTGCGTACGTGGAATTTACCCCCTCAAACTTCCCGTTGCGGCTGTTGCCGGAGTCGAAACCCAGGTTGGTACGGAAGTGCAACCCTTTCACAATCTCGTAATTCAGGTAAGCTGTACCGAAGAAACGGGTCGATCGGGTCTCGTCGCGGTAATTGTCTTTGTCCTGGTTCATCAGCAGATTGATGGCTGTAGATCCGCTGCCCGTAAACGGATATTTATTGAGAGAGCCGTCTTCGTTGTAAGGTACACCATAGGGTTCCTGGGTCTGTGCGTAATGGAATACATTGCCGGGTACGGCATCCTGCAAAGAGTAGTTGAAGAACATCGAAGCACCGGCTTCCATCCCTTTCACGATCCGCTGGCTCACGTTCAGACGACCGTTGTAGCGGGAGAGTTCTTCTCCTTTGATGACTCCTGTCTCGTTCATGTAATTCAGGGAGAAAGCCACTTTTGTCGCGTCTGTGCCACTGCTTACCGACACCTGGTAGTCCTGTGTGATGGCGTTGCCGAAGATCAGATCGTACCAGTCTGTATCCACACCGTTGCGGATGCGTTCCAGTGCCACCGCGTCCCAGATCATGGCGTCGTCTTCCGGCGAACTCCACTGTCCTACGGCCCGCATGGCTTCCCGGCGCATGGCTACATATTGTTCGGTGTTGTTCACTTTGGGCAGATGGGTGGTCAGGCTCGGGCCGAAATAGGCGTTGAAATCTACTTTGGCTTTTCCCTCTTTACCTTGCCTGGTTGTAATAAGGATAACCCCGTTGGCACCGCTTGATCCGTAGATCGCGGTGGTGGAAGCATCTTTCAACACTTCGATCGACTCTACATCGTTCGGGTTGATGGTGAGGTCGGCACCGTAAGGTATCCCATCTACAAGGATCAGCGGCGCGTTGCTGGCTGTGAGCGAACGGTTGCCCCGTACGGTAAAGTTGAAACTGCTGCCGAGCGCGCCACTGGAGCGGGTCATGTCGAGCCCGGCAATCTTGCCCTGCATACTCTCCAGTACATTGCTGGTAGGTAAGGCGGTAATGTCGGCTTGCTTCACCGAAGCGATCGAACCGACCACATCCCTTTTCTTGACTACACCGTACCCTACGACGACTACCTGGTCCAGTGCCTGGGCATCTTCGCGGAGCATTACATCTATGGAAGATGATTGCCCCACAGCGACCTCCTGTGAGGTATATCCTATATAAGAGAAGATAAGAACCGGTCTGTCGGAAGCCACAGAAAGCGAATAGTTACCCTCCATATCGGTCACCGTACCTACAACGGAAGAACCTTTCAGGGTAACATTCACCCCGATCAGTGGTTCGTTTTGGCTATCGTTCACCGTTCCGGTAATGACTTTGTTTTGTGCGTATACCTGATGTCCCAGCATCACAGCAAGTACAAAACAACATGTTCTGAAAATAAAAGTGTGTTTGTTTTTCATATGATTAAATAATTGGTAAATGAAATAAATAGTAAGTCTTACATCGTGTGAAACCACTTGCATAGAGCAAATGTATGAAGATAAAATAGCGGGGGCGTGCATTATTTATTCAATTCCGTACAATTTCTCGCTCCGGGCGTGGAAATGTGTCCGTTGAGGTCATCTGTTTGCTTCTTCTTGCCGGATATATACGGCTTCTTCCTCTATGGAGTGGCTGTGTGTCTGTTGCATCTTCTGTTCCATTGCCTGAGATCTATCATTATTTCCGGCAATCACAAGTCGTAAAATAGATGATAAAAGGAAAAATTGAGAAGTATAGTTTTTGAAAACAGCCCTTCTTCTGTTTGTTTATGTCTTGTATGCTGTCAGTAGATTTTCTGTTGTAAAGCGGGCCTCACTCTGAATGAAAAACAGGCATGATCACTGATCTTATGTTGTATTTTATAAAATAGCGAAAGACATAGGGTGATCTGATCTCCGAAAGAGGGAACTGATTATGTATGAGTCATCAGGTAAGTTTTATATGGATATTAAATGTAAATTTATGTGATTTTTATTCCTTTCTTATTTCATTATTTAATATAATTTTTTGTGTATTTGATTTAGGTTTGTTGTCAGATCGTTTATCAGGTAGAAATTCTTCAGATCTTATATAAAATCTTATCTGGGATGAGGGAGAGTGAATAACTGGGATTGCATATAAGGATACATAGTATTATTTTATGGATGTAATTTATTTTTTGATAGTTATTTGTGATTATGTGAGTCTTTTTAAGTAAAAATCAAAGCGATTCTTCTGACTTACCTTTATAGTATCTCC
>JAJBTC010000015.1 GCA_020861095.1 Bacteroides sp. | reverse complement strand
ATAAAATGGAAACATATTTGGGACTCGACTTAGGAGGCACAAAATTACTGATCGGTGAGGTCGATCATCTGGGAAATATTTTAAGATATAAAAAATACGATTCCGGTTATTTCAATCAGCAGGCAGCCTTTGAGATTATCAAAGTATCTTTAGACGATTATATACGCACAGTGGGATGGACCACCGGAGAAAAGCCTGCGGGCATGGGAGTCGGACTGATCGGTCGGGTAGATCCGGTAGAAGGGGTCTGGCTGCAGATTGATCCGGGCAGAACCCAGCCTATAGCACTTGCTCAGGAGCTGTTTGATGTATATGGCATTCCTTGTCACATAGACAACGACGTAAAGAGTGCTACCCGTGCGGAACGTGTGTTCGGGTTCGGACAGATATCCAGGAACTTTATTTATATAAATGTAGGTACCGGGATCGCCGCGGGGATCGTAGTGAATGGAAGACAGATCAGAGGAAGCCATTTCAACGCAGGAGAGGTAGGACATACGCGTGTAGGAGTGAATGTAGGTATCAAATGCGGATGCGGGCGGATGGATTGTGTGGAACAGATTGCCTCCGGTATCGGATTCGACCGTTGCGCGCGCTTGTTAAGCGACCGGTACGAGACCAAACTTCATATTCCGGCAGACAAAGGAGAGCGGGTACTTATCAGTGAGATATTTGCTTTGAGTAAAAAAGGAGATCCTTTGTGTGTACAGCTGGTGGAGAATGCTTCACAGACATTGGCCAACCTCATTATGAACTTAGTCAGGGTCAGTGATCCGGACACAGTGGTTCTGGGAGGAGGCCTTGTTTCCGATGGATATATACATACAAAAGTCCTGGAGAAACTGAATCCCGTCACCATGCGTTTTGTAAGCAATGGCGTGGTCATTACCAAACTGAATCCGGATTTTATCGGCCTGCTGGGTGCAGGTGCCGTAGCCATGAATATGTAACAGACAGAAGATGAAGATTACTATTGTAAAAAACGAGAAGGAGTTTGACGCGCTGGCTGCCTGGCGGCTGGTGAGTGAGATGGTAAGTAATCCCAACGCGGTGATCGGTCTTTCAACGGGCCGCACTACAAAGAACATGCACGAGATCGTGGCCAGACTCTATACACAGTATCCGTTTGATGTGTCAGGCCTCACCTTGTTTGGTGTGGATGAAGTAACCAACGTGCCCAGGGAATATGCGGGAGCCTGCTATACGATGCTCAGGAATGAACTGATAGATGCGCTGGACATAAACGAAGAGAATTTTATCATGCCTTCTACCCTCTCCGATGATTTTGATCGGGAATGTCGTACGTTTCAACAGGCCATAGAGAAAAGAGGGGGTGCGGATCTTCAGATACTGGGTTTAGGGGAGAACGGACATCTGGGTTTCAATCAGCCGGGTTCACCGTTCGAAAGGGAAACCTGGGTGACTCACATGGACGAAGTATTGGAAGCCCGCATACGCAAAGAGACGAATACTCCACCGGAGAAAGAACTGGGAGGACTCACCCTGGGGATCAGGAACATCATGCGTTCACGGAAGATCCTTCTCCTGGCCAAAGGAGCGGCCAAGGCCGGTATTGTGAAGCGCATGATCGAAGGACCGGTCACACCGGAGATACCTGCCTCTGTGTTGCAGTTGCATCCCTGTTGTGAAGTGTTATTAGATGCCCAGGCTGCAAAGTTATTGTCTTCCGATCTTATATAACTAAACGATTCATCACATGACACAGCAAGAAAGACAGATCAGCTATGTAGGCCCGTTTATCACCATGGTCTTCCTGTTCCTGATAGTCGGATTCCTGACTACAGCCAACACACAATTCCAGGGCCCCTTGAAAGAGGCTTTTCTGGAAGGGGTTGGAGAAATGAAAAATACGTTTGCTACCCTCATTACTTTTTCATGGTTTCTGGCCTATCCGGTTTGTGGAGGTATCGGTTCTTCCTGGATCACAAAGTATGGCTATAAAGGGACGCTGGTGCGTTCTTTGTTTGTCATGATCGCCGGACTGGGATTGTTTTTCCTCTCTTCGTGGTTCACAGTGAAGTTTTCCGGTTCGTATGTACACATGGGGGTGAATGTGATTCCTACGGGATTTTTTATCTTTCTATTGGGATCTTTTGTCGTGGGTGCGTCGGCCACGATCCTGCAAGTGGTTATAAATCCATACCTGACGGCATGTTATGTAAAAGGGACCCAGCCCATCCAGCGCATGGCCATAGGGGGTTCTGCCAATTCCATCGGTACCACCCTGGCTCCTTATTTCGTTACCGGGATCGTATTTGGGGGCGTAGCTATGGAAGACATACAGGTGGGGCAACTGATGGTTCCTTTTCTCTCCCTGATGGGAGTCATTGCCGTTGTCGTATGTGTCCTGATGAGATTATCCCTGCCCGACATCCAGGGTACCAAAGCCGAACAGGGAGAAAAATTAGAGAAAAGCGTGTGGTCATTCAGCCACCTCACCCTGGGGGTCATCGCTATTTTCTTTTATGTCGGGGTCGAAGTCTGTATAGGAGCTAATATCAATATGTATGCGATCGAACTGCAGAGAGATCCGGCACTTATGGCTACTCTCTATTGGGGTGGAATGCTGATCGGACGTTTGGTCGGAAGTTCCCTGAGAACCATACCACCACGTATACAGCTTGTGGTAACTACGGTATCTGCCACTCTACTGACCGTACTGGCTATTGCTTGTAACAACCCCTGGTTGCTCACTGCCGTGGGATTGTTCCATTCGATCATGTGGGGAGCTATCTTCACGTTGTCAGTAACGAAGTTAGGTAAATATACCTCTGTTGCTTCGGGTGTATTTATGATCGGAGTCGTAGGGGGTGCTATTCTTCCTTTGTGTCAGGGACTGCTGGCCGATCTGATGAATGGATGGAGATGGTCGTGGTGCCTGGTGATCTTCGGTGAATTGTTTATGCTCTATTATGCGCTGATCGGATCCCGCGTCCGTCAGTCCGCGGAATAGTTTTTAAAAAGCTCCTTACCCAGGAGAATGAAACAAATACATATATAGAAAAACAAATATGAGAACGATTAAATTTCTGGTTATATCTTTAGTTATGTTTTGCGCGGTATGCGCTCAGGCCCGATCGGATAAAGAGGGAACTCCGCAAAAAGTAGTTGTGGCCTATGTTACTTCCTGGAGCAGTATCATTCCCGATCCTACGGTGATGACACATATCAATTACGCGTTCGGACACGTCAATGAGACTTTCGACGGAGTGCGTATAGACAACGAAGAGCGATTGAGAGAGATCGTAAGATTGAGAGAGCGGAAACCGGACCTGAAGGTCTTGCTATCTATCGGTGGCTGGGGAAGTGGCCGGTTCAGTGAGATGGCAGCAGACGAAACTCACCGTAAATCTTTTGCTAAGGATTGTCAGCGAGTGGTCCGGGAGTTTGCCCTGGATGGTATCGATATCGATTGGGAATACCCGACAAGTTCCGCGGGAAACATCTCTTCTTCTCCGGAAGATACAGACAACTTCACGCTGCTTATGAGGGATATCCGTGAAGAGATCGGCGCGAACAAACTGCTCACTCTGGCCACTGTGGCCAGTGCCGAATATATCGATTTCCGGGCAATCGATCCCTATATCGATTTTGTCAATATCATGTCTTACGATATGGCTACTGCGCCCCAACATCATTCGGCCTTGTTCAGATCCGGGAATGCCGGAAGAACAACCAGTGAAGAAGCAGTAAATGCGCATCTTGCCGCCGGTGTCCCGGCCCATAAACTAACCCTGGGACTGCCGTTCTACGGACGCGGAGGAGCGCATTTCGCGAATTTCATGGATTATAAGAAGATGAAAGATCTGGAAGGCTATACAGAGAACTGGGACGATGTGGCTAAAGTCCCCTATCTGACCAACAGCGATGGTGTCTTTGTGTTCGGTTATGAGAATCCGCGATCGCTCTCCATCAAATGCGAGTACATTATCGAAAGGGATCTGCTGGGTGGTATGTATTGGGAGTACGACGGAGACAATGAAACGGGCGATCTGCGCCGGGTGGTATACGAATATTTAATCAAAAACAGGTAAATGCGTATGAAAAAGTTATTCGGTTTTTTATGGGTAGTACTGGTGATCATTTGTAGTTGCCAGGGTGCTTCGAAAAATGCAGAACAGCAGGAAGAGAATAAGCCATTTAAGTTACTGGTCCTGACGGAAAGAGGAGGTCAGCACGGTGGTTTCACTGATGCCGGGCTGAAGTGGCTGGCCGAAGAGGGAAAGACCATGAATTTCGAGATCACAGAGATCAATAACGCCCGTCCGATCACAGAGGAATATCTTTCTCAGTTCCAGGTGATCGTGCAGTTGGATTATCCTCCTTATACCTGGCCGGAAGAGGCCGAAAAAGCATTCATCCGTTATATAGAAGAGGGCCGGGGAGGCTGGGTCGGATTTCACCATGCAACGTTGTTAGGCGAATTTGATGGCTATCCGTTGTGGCAGTGGTTCTCCGATTTTATGGGAGGTATCCGCTTCCGGAACTATATTGCTCCGCTGGCAGACGGTACACTGATCGTAGAAGACAAAGATCATCCTGTGATGAAGGGTGTGAATGCTTCTTTTGTGATCCCGGATGATGAATGGTATACTTTTGACAAGAATCCCCGCCCCCATGTACATGTACTGGCTTCCGTAGACGAATCTACCTATACGCCGGATTCGGATATAAAAATGGGCGATCATCCTGCCGTGTGGGTAAATCCGCATAAAAAAGCGCGCAACGTCTATTTCCTGATCGGACACAGTAAGAAATTGTATGACGTGGAAGATTTCACGAAAATGTTTCGCAATGCTATCGAATGGGCGGCAGGTAAATGAGCATACGGACAGATCCCTTCAAAAAGAAAGTTTTGTGCAGGAGGTTGTCTCAATTTTGAGACAACCTCTTTTTACTGGACCCTTAGAGTAATGTCCTGGAAGCAATGGATTGAAAACACATTGGCTTGTTTTGATAGCTCGGTCTATAAAAATATTTTCTGAAAATCTACCCGTTCAACAAGGATAGTCCTTCATCTTATGTAGGATGATAGGTAGTTCTAATTGAGATAACTAATTGGGTATTTAAAACAAATTAACCTGTTTTCTATTCCTTTTAAAGGAAAACTTAATCCTAATGACAAAAATTGGGTTAAAATGGAGATGGTGATTTTCCAAACGGGATACAACAGAGTGTCTAAAAAATACAAGTTACCGGCCTGTTTAACCTGTTTAAAGAATGGGATCAGAAGATAGAGTCAGACCCCACATTTCCTACCTCCTGCAAGTTAGTGTACCAGTTCTCAGCCAGTTCCCGGATACTCTTGATAACAGCATACATTTACTCCTTATTTTTTAAGTAGTTCATTGATGCGAAACAGCATATTGAACAGACAATCTTAAATTATCTCTGGCATAAGTTATCACCAGAACAATGTTCCTGAACATGTTTTGAACAAATCTGCAAACATTTGAACATACAGATAAATAAATTATACATATCAAATCATTTCGATGAGATATTAGTTGCAGTTTTATATTTTCTCTTTTTGTTCATTCTTAATCTACAATAAAATTATGGAACACTTTGATTTAAGAACATGATTTGCACGTATGCTTTTGTGCTTTATGTCAGTATCATTCACTTATGCGCGGTCGCAGGAAAAAAGAACCGCCTGGGATTATCCGATTAAACCGGGAACAGAAAAATGGTATAGCATGTAGAATCAGGAGGAAATGCTTGATGCATGTCAGATAGAAGGTTAGGTTGAATCTTTTAAAAAATAGTCCAATGAAAAAACTTATTTATTTATTTGTTATTGCTT
>JAJBTC010000163.1 GCA_020861095.1 Bacteroides sp. | reverse complement strand
TGGGTCCTATCATCGGAGGTCTCGGAGGCGGTATGCTGGGTGGAGGCCGGGGTGGTGGCTTTGGGGGTGGTTTCGGAGGCGGAAGCTTCGGAGGAGGTATCGGTGGCGGCGGAGGCGCAGGCACACGTTTCTGACCTGTCCGGAAAATAAATGAATCAATTGAACCAACTTATATAACTATTGCAAAGTCATGAAAAAGTCATTACTCATCCTTCTGGCCGTAGTAGCCGTTCTCGTCATCTGGGGAGTCACCTCCTACAACGGGCTCGTCTCCATGAGCGAAAACGTAAACAATCAGTGGGCCAATGTCGAGACTCAATACCAACGTCGTTCGGACCTGATCCCCAACCTCGTAAACACAGTAAAAGGATATGCAACCCATGAACGGGAAACCCTGGAGCAGGTGATTGCCGCGCGATCCCGTGCTACACAGATCACCATCGATCCGGACAATCTGACCCCGGAAGCATTGGCTCAATACCAACAGGCACAGGCCGGAGTGACATCTGCCCTGGGACGTCTGCTCGCCGTAGCAGAAAGCTACCCCGATCTGAAAGCTAATCAGAACTTCCTGGAGTTACAGGCCCAGCTCGAAGGTACGGAGAACCGTATCAATGTGGCCCGTACCAATTTCAATAATGCCGCCCGGGAATACAACACGGCTATCCGCCGTTTCCCTAAAAATATATTCGCTGGCATGTTCGGCTTCCGCCCCAGAGCCTACTTCGAAGCACAGGAAGGAGCCGATCAGGCACCTCAGGTACAATTCTGAACAGGAGAAAAAGGCATTAGTGAGAGTTTTTCATACCTCCTTTGCGGATCGCATCTATCTTCTGTGATCCGTAGGGGAGGTATTCAACTATATAATACATTCTCACCCTAAAGATACTTCTTCGTAACCCTACTGATAACCAGCTATAAGAATGCTACATTAATCCCGAAACCACATCTGATTATCCCTCATTCCCTGCTGCATCAACCCATTTTCTCAGTTACTTTAGTTGGGCCCACAACTGTGGGCCGATCGGTTTACAGCCGCAGGCCGATGGGCCCACAGTTGTGGGCTGATCAGCCTGCATATGCGGGCTCAACTAAAGTTACCGGAAAAAGAGGTTAATCTTCGTATCTTTTACGCTTAAAGATACCTTCTTAACTCCTTAATGAAACCGTCTGATAACAGGTTGGAGTATGGATATACATCTTTTATACTATGTCTATCTTCCGGAAGCCTCCTGCCCTTCCTTACCCAACCCCCTTCCTCAACTACTTACAACCTGTATGGAACACCGTAAAATAAAACAATAAGCCTCTCATGCACCCTTGGTTTCCTTCTATCTATTTAGTTGGCTGAAAGAAAAAAAGGCGTACTTTTGCAGGCAGATTTTAAACCACACGAGACATGAGCAATCAGCGATACATGATGAGAGGCGTCAGTGCATCCAAAGAAGATGTACACAACGCGATCCGCAACATAGATAAAGGACTTTTCCCTCAGGCATTCTGCAAAATTATTCCGGATATACTGGGAGGCGACCCCGACTACTGCAACATCATGCACGCGGACGGAGCAGGTACTAAATCTTCCTTAGCCTATATGTATTGGAAAGAGACGGGTGATCTGAGTGTCTGGAAAGGCATCGCACAGGATGCGCTCATCATGAATATAGACGATCTGATCTGCGTAGGAGCGGTGGATAATATCCTGGTATCGTCGACCATCGGACGTAACAAATTACTGATACCGGGAGAAGTGATCTCGGCCATTATCAACGGCACCGACGAACTGCTCACCGAATTGCGGGAAATGGGCATCGGTGTATATGCTACCGGCGGAGAGACTGCCGATGTAGGGGACCTGGTACGTACCATCATCGTAGACAGCACGGTGACCTGCCGCATGAAGCGCAGCGAAGTGATCGACAATGCCAATATACGCCCCGGGAATGTGATCGTGGGGCTTGCGTCGTACGGACAGGCTACGTATGAGAAAGAATACAACGGAGGCATGGGTAGCAACGGACTCACCTCGGCCCGTCACGATGTATTCACACATGAGCTGGCGGAGAAGTATCCCGAAAGTTACGATGCCGCCGTGCCCGGAGATCTGGTCTATTCCGGCGGACTGAAACTAACCGACGCGGTAGAGGGATCTCCCTTAGACGCGGGAAAACTTGTACTTTCTCCCACGCGCACCTACGCGCCGGTAGTAAAAAAGATCTTAGACAAGTTGCGCCCCCAGATCGACGGTATGGTACACTGTTCGGGAGGTGCACAGACCAAAGTGCTGCATTTTATCGGCGACGGCATACGGGTAGTAAAAGACAACCTGTTTCCCGTACCTCAGCTGTTCCGCACCATTCAGGAACAAAGCGGAACCGATTGGTCGGAGATGTACAAGGTATTCAACATGGGACACCGCATGGAGATCTACCTCTCTCCTGAGTATGCGCAGGAGGTCATGGAAATCTCGCGATCCTTCGGTATCGAAGCACAGATCGTGGGCCGCGTAGAAAAAAGCGATCGGAAAGAGGTGGTGATCCGCAGTGAGTTCGGAGAGTTTATTTACTGATCTGTATGGCTGACAACAACAATATATTAGAGAAACTGGAGGGGCTCATCAGCCGGTTCGAGGAGGTATCTACCCTCATTACCGACCCTGCGGTCATCGCCGACCAGAAGCGTTACGTAAAACTTACGAAAGAATATAAAGAGCTGGACGACATCCGCAAAGCGCGTGAAGAGTATCTTCGTATGCTGTCAGGGATAGATGAAGCGAAGGAAATACTCTCTACCGAAACAGATCCGGAGCTGAAAGAGATGGCGCGGGAAGAGCTGGACCTGTGTCAGCGTCGCCTGCCCGAACTGGAAGAAGAGATCAAGCTGCTCCTGATACCGGCAGATCCGCAAGACGGCAAAAATGCCATCGTGGAGATCCGGGCAGGGACCGGAGGCGACGAAGCAGCGCTCTTTGCCGGAGACCTCTTCCGTATGTACATAAAGTACTGCGAATCCAAAGGATGGGCTACAGAGGTTACCAGTAGTAACGAAGGAACTTCGGGAGGTTTCAAAGAGATCGTTTTCACGGTGACGGGAGACAATGTATACGGCACGCTTAAGTATGAATCCGGAGTACACCGGGTACAACGGATACCCGCCACGGAGACTCAGGGTCGCGTACATACGTCGGCGGCTTCCGTAGCCGTATTGCCGGAAGCGGAAGAGTTTGAAGTGACGATCAACCCGGCCAACATTTCCTGGGACCTGTTCCGGTCGGGCGGAGCCGGAGGACAGAATGTGAACAAAGTAGAAACCGGGGTGCGTCTGCGTTATAAATACAAAGATCCGGAAACCGGAGAGGAGAAAGAGATCCTGATCGAGAATACGGAATCCCGCTCCCAGCTGACAAACCGCGAAAATGCCATGCGCCTGCTTCGTACCCGGATCTACAACGCGGAACATCAGAAATACATAGATGAAATAGCAGCCCACCGCAAGACGATGGTCTCTACCGGCGACCGCTCGGCCAAGATACGGACCTACAACTATCCGCAAGGCCGCATCACCGATCACCGGATCAATTATACCATACATGCTCTCGCTTCTTTTCTGGAAGGCGACATACAGGACTGCATCGATCACCTGATCATTGCGGAGAATGCGGAACGCATGAAAGAGAGTGAATTATAATCCGAAAAATTACAGCACCATGAACAAACAACAACTTATTGAAAATATAAAGCGGAAACGCTCTTTTCTTTGTGTAGGTCTGGATACAGACCTCAAAAAGATACCCTTACACCTCCTGAAAGAGGAAGATCCGATATTTGCCTTCAACAAGGCGATCATCGACGCGACTGCCGATCTGTGTATCGCCTACAAGCCCAATCTGGCTTTTTATGAAAGTATGGGTGTGAAAGGATGGATCGCTTTTGAAAAAACAGTGAAATATCTGCGCGAGACCTATCCCGATCAGTTCATCATTGCCGATGCCAAACGGGGAGATATCGGAAACACGAGTGAGATGTATGCCCGCTCTTTCTTCGACGAACTGGACATCGATTCGGTGACCGTAGCTCCGTACATGGGGGAAGACAGTGTGAAACCCTTCCTGATCTATCCGGATAAGTGGGTGATCCTGCTGGCTCTTACCTCCAACAAAGGATCACAGGACTTTCAGCGGATCGCGGATGCCAACGGCGAACGGCTTTTTGAGAAAGTACTGCGCAAATCTCAGGAATGGGCCGGCGACGAGCAGATGATGTACGTTGTGGGTGCTACCCAGGGCCGGGCCTTTGAAGAGATACGCCGCATCGTACCCGAACATTTTCTGCTGGTACCTGGTGTAGGAGCGCAGGGAGGCTCCCTGGCAGAAGTATGTAAGTACGGAATGAACCGTACCTGTGGCCTGATCGTTAATTCTTCACGTGCCATCCTGTATGCCGATAACAGTGAACGTTTTGCCGAAGCAGCCCGGGAAGAGGCGGCAAAAGTGCAACAGGAAATGGAGCAGGAACTAAAGAGATTTACGATTTACTGATGTACGATTTACGATTGGAATTACACGATTATATAATCTATAGATTGGGTCTGTAGATCTGATAAGTAAAAGAAATCATATTTTCGTAAACCAGTAGATAAGAACCCTGATCCTGCTTCTGGCATCAGACATAACATCATGTAATTTAAATCGTAAATCGTAAATTGTCTAATCGTAAATCCATTTGTTGTGCAGGAAACCAAGATCATCAGCGATCCGGTATTCGGATTCATTCCTATCCCTAAGGGATTGCTTTATGACATCGTAAAGCACCCCCTGTTCCAGCGTCTCAACCGCATCCGCCAGGTAGGACTCTCTTCGGTGGTCTATCCCGGTGCGCAACATACGCATTTTCAGCACTCACTGGGCGCGTTCTATCTGATGAGCGAGGCGATTACCTCCCTGCGTTCCAAAGGACATTTTATTTTCGATAGCGAAGCCGAAGCCGTGAAGGCGGCCATCCTGCTGCACGATGTGGGACATGGTCCTTTCTCCCATGTACTGGAAGATACCCTGGTGAAAGGAGTATCCCACGAAGAGATCTCACTGATGCTGATGGAGCGTATCAACGAAGAGAACAACGGTTGTCTCAACTTAGCCATCCGCATCTTCAAAGACGAATACCACAAACGGTTCCTTCATCAGTTGGTCAGTGGCCAGTTGGATATGGACCGGCTCGACTACCTGCGACGCGACAGTTTCTATACCGGGGTCACAGAGGGTAACATCGGCTCAGCGCGTATCATCAAGATGCTGAATGTCAAAGACGATCATTTAGTGGTAGATGCCAAAGGGATCTACTCCATAGAGAACTTCCTTACAGCACGCCGGCTGATGTATTGGCAGGTGTATCTGCACAGAACATCGGTAGGATATGAAGAAATGCTTACCAGTACTCTCCGCAGGGCCAAAGAGCTAGCCTGCCGCAACGAGGAGCTGTTTGCTTCTCCGGCACTTGCCTTCTTTCTCTACAACCCCATCGGCAAAGAAGAATTTATGAACGACCCACGTTGTCTGGACCACTTTATCTGTTTAGACGATAACGATATCTGGACCTCCCTGAAGGTCTGGAGCCATCATCCGGACAAAGTTCTCTCTACCCTGAGCCAGGGAATGATAGACCGCCGGCTCTTCCGGGTGGAGATCCACAACGAACCGATTTGTGAAGAACGAAAAAAAGAACTACTTTTGCAGACCAGTACCGAATTAGGCATCTCTCTTTCCGAAGCGAACTATTTTGTTTCTACCCCCCGCATCGAAAAGAATATGTATGATCACGCAGACGACACCATCGAGATCCTCTATAG
>JAJBTC010000074.1 GCA_020861095.1 Bacteroides sp. | reverse complement strand
TTACAAGGTTACAGATCAGGATAAAGATCCTGCTGATGTATATCCGGAAGTACCGGGAATTACTTATGCTAATTTTGCTTTGTCAGATGAAAAGAAGTCAGAGGAAGAACGTGCGGCGGCTCTGAAAGAGCTATATGACTATGAATCCTATCATAAAGAATACTTTATGGGTTACCAGGTCAATCAGGATCTACATTACAAAGAAGATCTGGCTACTTACCTTGATTATCACATGAATAACGCCGGAGATGCTTTTATCGAAGCAAACTGCAAAACCAACAGTAAATTTGCCGAACGGGCAGTTCTGGACTATTTTGCTTCTCTATGGAATGCCAAATGGCCTCACCAGAATTATGAAAATAAATTCTCGGAAGATTGGACAGAGAGTTACTGGGGTTATATCGTATCCGCCGGTTGTACAGAAGCTAACATTTTTGCTTTATGGAGTGCCAGAGACTATCTTTCCGGACAAATGACCTATCTGAATGGTATAGAGCAAAATGAAGCCATCCGCCGTAAATCCCGGGTAAAACGTACGTTCAATGCAGCTTCTGCCACTGCCGGTAGCCTGGATACACAGTTTACTCCTGTAGCTTTCTTTTCACAGGATGCTCACTATTCGATCACCAAAGCGATGCATGTTCTTTCTATCCATACATTTAATAGTAAAGGAAAGGAATATGGCAGTTGTCCGTTAAAATATCCGGAAGATTATCCTCAGAATTATTCGGAGCATTATCTTGATACAGATGGCTGGCCCTATAATGTTCCTTCGAATGATGACGGTTCTGTCTATATCCCGGCTCTGGTGAAACTCGTAGATTTTTTTGCAGAGAAGGGTCATCCTATATTGATCAACTTTAATTATGGGTCCACTTTTAAAGGTGCATATGACAATGTAGAAAGTGCGATCAAGCAACTGGTCCCGATCCTGAAGAAGCATAACTTGTATGAAAGAAAGGTGGTATATGATAAAGAGACAGGAGATTATGATATGCGTGCAGGGTATTGGTTCCATGTAGATGGCGCACTGGGAGCCGCCTATGCACCTTTTTATCAAATGCTGAAAGAGGAGCAAACCATGCCGGTATTTGATTTTCGAATCAAAGAAGTTACCTCGATCGCAGTAAGCGGACATAAATGGCTGGGATCTCCGATGCCTTGTGGTATTTACATGACCCGGGTAAGAAATCAGATGCTGCCGCCGGATAACCCAACCTATATTGGTTCTCCTGACAGCACATTTGCTGGTTCTCGAAACGCATTGTCACCTCTTATCATGTGGGAGTATCTTTCCAAAAACTCTTATGCAGATTTTATTAAGAAGGTAGAGACAGGGCTGACAATAACCGGGTATGCTGTGGAACAACTGCAAGCATTGCAGGAAGAGATCGGTCTGGATCTCTGGGTAGAGTACACTCCTCTTACCCTGACGGTTCGTTTCAGAAAAGCAGCGCCGGAAGTGGTAACCAAATACTCCTTATCTGGTGAGGATCTGTATGTGGGAGACGAAGAACGTAGCTATTCCCATATTTATATCATGGCACATGTAACCAAGGAACTGGTCGATAATCTGATTGCTGACCTGAGAACCTACGGATTCGAGAAACAAATGCAGAATCTTAGTATGCAGATAAACCGTAATATCCTATAAAGTATTGCAAAAACAGGAAGAGGCTGTAGATATGATAAGCCTCTTCCTGTTTCCATTGCAATAGGTACCACTGCTTTCCGCCGCCAAACAACCTTTATCCGGAAACAGCCAGCTTGTAGGAGAGCTATCCTCAATCTGTCAGCGGTTTTCCCTTACTCTCCATACATACGTGCACGCAATTCCTTGATATGATCAGAGGTAATATACTCATCGTATTCCATCATCTTGTCAATGATTCCATTTGGAGTAAGCTCAATGATACGGTTGGATACGGTCTGAATAAACTCATGGTCATGTGAAGAGAAAAGGATATTACCTTTGTAGGTCTTCAGATTATTGTTAAAAGCCTGAATAGATTCCAGATCGAGATGATTGGTGGGTGTGTCCAGGATCAGACAGTTGGCATTGCGCAGCTGCATCCGGGCGATCATACAACGCATCTTCTCTCCTCCCGAAAGCACACTTACCTTTTTAAGTACGTCTTCACCGGAGAATAACATACGTCCTAAGAAGCTTTTCATATATACCTCATTGCCTTCACCAAACTGACTGAGCCAGTCGACCAGATTCAGGTCGCTGTTGAAAAAGGCCGAATTGTCTAAGGGCAGATAAGCGGTAGTGATCGTAACTCCCCAGTTGTAATGTCCGGCATCAGGTTTCAAATGGCCATTGATGATCTCGAACAAAGAAGTCATGGCACGCGGATCACGGGACAGGAACACGATCTTATCTCCTTTTTCCACATTGAAATTAACATCTCTGAAGAGCAACGTACCATCTTCCAGGCTCTTCGTCAGTCCGGCTACCTCCAGGATCTGATTACCCGGTTCGCGTTCCGGTGTAAATATAATACCCGGATAGCGACGGGAGGAAGGTTTGATCTCATCGACATTCAGTTTCTCCAGCATCTTTTTCCGGCTGGTGGTTTGTTTGCTCTTGGCTACATTGGCACTGAAGCGACGGATAAACTCTTCCAGTTCACGGCGTTTTTCATCGGCTTTGGCCTTCTGGTTCTGTTGCTGACGCAAAGCCAGCTGACTGGATTCGTACCAGAAACTATAGTTACCGGCAAACATATTGATCTTACCATAGTCTATATCTACCGTATGTGTACACACAGAATCCAGGAAGTGACGGTCGTGACTCACCACCAATACCGTATGCTCGAAATTGGAAAGATATTCTTCCAGCCACATCACTGTTTCCAGGTCGAGGTCATTGGTTGGCTCATCAAGCAGCAGGTTGTCCGGATTGCCATAAAGGGCCTGTGCCAGCATGACACGCACTTTTTCCTTACCACTGAGGTCACCCACAAGCATATAGTGTTTATCTTCTTTGATACCTAATCCGCTCAGCAGAGCGGCCGCGTCACTCTCGGCATTCCAGCCGTCCAGTTCGGCAAATTTCTCTTCCAGTTCGGAAACCTTCATTCCGTCTTCATCGGTAAAGTCTTCTTTGGCATACAACTCTTCGCGCTGCTTCATGATGTCCCACAACACACTGTGTCCCATCAGCACCGTATCCAATACGGTATAAGCATCCCACTTAAAGTGGTCCTGGCTGAGCACAGACAAGCGTTCACCGGGTCCCAGCGTGATGCTACCGGTAGTGGCGTCCAGATCTCCGCAGATGGTACGCAGAAAAGTGGATTTCCCCGCTCCGTTCGCACCAATGATACCGTAACAGTTGCCGGAAGTAAATTTCAGATTTACATCATTAAACAATACTCTTTTACCAAACTGTACCGAAACATTTGAAACTGTAATCATTCTTTTTTATTCCTTATTTTAATATTATTATCCTTGTTGTGAACCTGTTGATTGATTGGATCTGCATGATCAGAAGGCACCGTACAGAGGATGCTGCTACCTGGCAGGGAGATCCTCTCTCCGGAATATTCTCTTCACTCCTTACCGAGGCATAAGAATATGGATCTCCACTGATGCCTGTGAACCAAATTATAAAGAAGATAGTTCTTATGTGATAAGACTCATTCTGACAGATTTTTTCTATCGGAACTGCAAAGGTAGACATTTTAAATGAATTACACCGAACAGGCAACGTGTCAATCTGGCATTTTTATATTACCTTTGCTGAGTTTTTGCAGAAAATGAATAGTTGGCAAACTTTTTGTTGCCCTGTGAGATAGAAAACGGTAGTGTTCCTTGCGTGAAGAACAATTTTTAATAATATAGAGGAAAGTGTCTGAATTTTGTTCGTTCTTGTATCCGGACTATCCTAAGCCCTGATTTCTCTATTTGTGAAGAAAGAACGACTTCCTTCCAAACCAAGAACTGAAACAGTTAAAATTTAAACATTTTCTCAAAAAAAGATTTGATTATATGGATGCTCATAAGAAAGATTCGAAGAAAGAAGAAGAATTGAAAAGTGCAATCGCGGAGGAAACAACTCCGGAGACTGAAAACAGGGAAGAACCTGCTCAGCCGGAAGAGGAAGCACAACAACTCCTGACCGAAGATGAGGCGTTGGAACAACAACTCGAAAAAGCCAATCAACAGGTGGAAGAGATACAGGACAAATACCTTCGTCTTTCGGCAGAATTTGATAATTACCGCAAAAGAACCATCAAGGAGAAGGCCGAACTGATCCTGAATGGCGGTGAAAAGGCTCTGACCAGTATTCTTCCGGTAGTGGATGATATGGAAAGAGCACTGGCTACCATGGAAAAAGCTACGGATGTAGAGGCTGTGAAAGCGGGTGTGGAACTGATCTACCAGAAATTCCTTTCGGTCCTGGCACAGAATGGGGTGAAGAAGATAGATACGAAAGATCAACCTTTAAACACAGATTTCCACGAAGCGGTAGCGATCGTTGCTGCTCCCACCGAAGAGCAAAAAGGAAAGATCCTGGATACCGTACAGACCGGATATACATTGAACGACAAAGTGATCCGCCATGCTAAGGTCGTGATGGGAGAGTAAGCGAACTCTCTACGGATACAGACAAAAGCAAGGCATACACAAAATGAGGAATTACATATATGACAAAGAGAGACTATTATGAGGTATTGGAAGTAACCAAAACCGCGTCAGCCGATGAGATCAAAAAGGCTTACCGGAAAAAGGCGATCCAGTATCACCCGGACAAAAACCCTGGCGACAAAGAGGCTGAAGAGAAGTTCAAAGAAGCTGCCGAAGCCTACGATGTGCTGAGTGACGCAGACAAACGTGCCAGATACGACCAATTCGGACATGCCGGTGTAAGCGGCGCGGCCGGGAACGGCGGACCGTTCGGTGGTTTTGGCGGACAGGGAATGTCTATGGATGACATTTTCTCTATGTTCGGCGATATTTTCGGAGGTCACATGGGTGGTGGTTTCGGAGGATTCAGTGGCTTCGGAGGCGGCGGTGGTGCCCAACAGCGCCGTTTCCGCGGATCAGACCTGCGCGTAAAGGTCAGACTGACCCTGAAAGAGATCGCAACCGGTGTAGAAAAGAAATTCAAACTGAAGAAATATGTTGCTTGCGATCATTGCCACGGCAGCGGAGCAGAAGGGAACGGAGGATCGGAAACCTGCACGACCTGTAACGGTAGCGGATCGGTGATCCGTAACCAACAGACCATCCTGGGAACAATGCAGACCCGTACTACGTGTTCTACCTGCCAGGGAGAAGGAAAAGTCATCAAAAACAAGTGCAAAGAGTGTATGGGCGAAGGTATCGTACACGGTGAGGAGGTGGTGACCGTAAATATTCCTAAAGGGGTGATGGAAGGCATGCAGCTTTCTATGCAGGGAAAAGGGAATGCCGGCAAACACAACGGTGTGGTGGGGGATCTGTTGATCTTAGTGGAAGAAGAACCACACAACGAACTGATCCGCGATGAAAATGACCTGATCTACAACCTGCTTCTGGGATTCCCGACCGCGGCATTGGGAGGAACTGTAGAAATCCCAACCATTGATGGTAAAGCGAAAGTAAAGATCGATCCCGGTACTCAACCCGGTAAGGTGCTTCGCCTGCGTGGAAAAGGTCTGCCCAGCATCAACGGATACGGAACAGGAGATCTGAAAGTGAATGTTAGTATTTATGTACCCGAAGCATTGAGCAAAGAAGAGAAGAAGGCACTGGAAAAGATGGACGATTCGGACAATTTCCAACCCAATACTTCTGTGAAAGAGAAGATCTTCAGAAAGTTTAAAAGCCTGTTTGAGTAAACAGAAAAACCATTTATATTTACGATTTACTGATTTACGCTGTACGATTGAA
>JAJBTC010000065.1 GCA_020861095.1 Bacteroides sp. | reverse complement strand
AATCCTGAAGAGGAAACGGTAAATGAATGGATATACGAATCCATGGACGATTGGTACCTGTGGTACGAAGAGATACCGGAAAAGTCTGAACTGGATTTTTCAGCCGATCCAACTACCTTTTTCTATTCGCTTCTCTCCAGTAAAGACGGAAAGAATTCTTATCACTATTCTTATCTGAGCAATACCGAAGAGAATACACGCAGTGTTTCAGCATCCGCCTCCTATGGCTATCAATATACGCGTTATGTATATGGATATAATGACAATGATGTATGTTATCTTCGTCTCTTATACGTTGTGCCGGGTTCACCCGCCGAAGAAGCCGGTCTCAAACGGGGAGATTTTATTTCCAGAATAAACGGAACTGAACTCACCAATGCCAACTATTACAGTCTGGCCAACAGTCATCAGGAAGCCACATATACCCTGATCCGTTACAATGGACATAATTTTCAGGAAACAGGCGAGGTAGTGACCATAGGCGCTGCCCGTACGGTAGAAGAAAATCCCTATTTTTCCCATACGGTGTATACCAGACCAGACGGAACTAAAGTGGCTTATCTGATGTACAATAGTTTTTCGATGGGCATAGACGATAACGATACGGACGACCGTACGTATCTGGATGAAATGGCGACCATCTTCAACAGGCTAAAGGCAGAGAACCCTACGGAATTTATCTTAGATATGCGATACAATCCGGGCGGATATGTGATTTGCGCACAATACCTGGCCAGCATGTTGGTGCCTGCTTCAGAAATGGGCAATATGTTTGTGTATACAAAATACAACGACAAGCATCCGCAAAACACAGACTATAAGTTTATAGATACAGGTGTTAACCTGAATTTGCAGAGAGTGTTTGTTATCGGTACAGCCTATACGGCATCTGCTTCTGAAGCGGTGATGTATGGTTTGGCTCCTTATATGGAAGTAATCCTGGTCGGAAAACAGACAGAGGGCAAGAATGTGGGTTCCATCACGATCACCAGCGACGAATATCCCTGGTCGCTCCAACCCATTGTCTGTAAATTATACGATGTGAATCATACCAGTGATTATGCAAATGGTATTGCTCCGGATTACGAGATCAATGAAATAGATGAATACGATCCATGGTATGAATTTGGAGACGAACGAGAGGTTCTGCTTAGTCATACATTGGCCATCATTGATGGAAAGGTTCCCGGAACCACAGTTTCATCTACCCGTACCGGAACCGGACTTTTTATTGCGGGCAGTTCCATAGAGGATAAGAAAGTGAAGGGGAATATCATTCTTTCTCAAGAATATGAATAGTATCTGTGAAGTGAGAGACCAGTACACGTCAGAAAGAGGGGATATACTTTATATTCCATTCTATTTGCATTCCAGAAATACCCGTTATCCTGTATACGGATCCTCTTTGTTCTCCTAAGCTGTACTTTCGGTGATAAGAAGTGGCTCACATGGGCCAAGAAAACCGATAAAACCTTCCGGGAGGCTGGAATATCTGAACCGGATCGATTTTCCGCTGGAACTGGAACCGGCAGATAAAGCGTTGTATGGTCTCCTGTTGACCCAGCCCCATACAAGGCACAGACAATCCCATGCACAAGATTCACTGATCCCGTAAGCCAAGAAGCACTACGAAAAGCATCTTCAGGAAGGGTATATCCCCGGGTATATTGAATGAAGTGCCAATTATTACAATGGGAACAAAAGGTGGAGATTTTCTCCAATCTTTGAATGAAAGCCTAATTCAGGATATATGTTGTTATCACTTTACGATACAAATGGCTATCTCTATTTTTATATTTAGAAATCTAATTGTTAGCTCTTACATTCAGCCCTGCTGCTGCCAAGTCAAATGAATGTCTCAGAATGGAGTTTCCTATAAATCCCCGGAGACGAACTGGATTATTCAACCCTGCTGTTTTTATTGCCTGGGCAATAACAGGTTGACCAATAGCATTATTTATACTATTATTTATTTGATCCAAAGCAGCCCATTCTGCTTGTGTATCATTATCCGGATAAAATAAGTTTCGCATACAAGCCCCATCTAAACTATTATCTACATCCTTTGTTATAACCGTATTATCCAAAATTCCATTTTGATCTATATTCTGGACTGCTAACTGTGCCAGGCGTTGTGCATGAAATACTACATAATACAGCCTTCGCTGATCATCCACATTATTTAGTCCGGCAGGAAGCTGGTGAATACCCCCTCTTGATTTATGAGAATTCGTAACGTTACCATTTGCATCAAGAAATACTTCAAACAATCTTCCGTCAGCTTGCGGCTGTGGTTGATTTGGATTTACATATTGAATATTCCATCTATCTCCCCCTGCTTGTACAAAAGCATTAAGACCTATGAGATTATTTATACGAGCTTGGCCATAATCATGTTTAAACTGATTAAAATTACCACCGACAATAAATCTTCTGCGATGAGGATGCACAGCAATCTTAGGACCTTCATTATGTATTAACCTTATACGACCCAAGCGGAAATAGATACTACCGTCTTCCCCTTGCGTATTTTGGGAAGTATATTGAGCTCCACCACCCAAATCATCAAATGCACATTGTATGACATTGCTATGCACTTCTGAATCTGTAAAAGCATGTGAACCCATTACATCCGCCTCCTTCTCTAATCCCTCATTATCATTTACATTCACCCCTTGCATCTGCATCGTAGGTTGTACACGGCCTTGTTTTTGCTGTACCACATGCCAGGCTTCGTGAGGCAGGTGCTTTTCCTGACCGGGTGCTACATGGATATCTGTTCCCTGCGCATACGCCAATGCATGTAATTGTGCCGGTTTATCCGAATTATAATGCACTTTTACATCATCCATACTGTATCCCGAAAGATTTTCTATACCTGTTTTCAGATGGTCAGGCAAACCTGTGCGGTTGGGTTTTTCTTCTCGTTGAAGAGGTTCTTCTCCGGTAGCAGGAACTGATCTAAACTTACCCTGTATTAATTCTTCTTCCTCTATTTCCTCCCGTTGTACAGGATCAGACTTACCTTGTACCGGTTCTTCATCGTCCTCCACCGCATACCGCTGTATTTCATTTTTATACCGTTGAAGGATGACCTCCATAGGAGCTTGTCCGGATGCGCCGGGAGTACCATCCTGTGTACGGGACCTGTTTTCGGGTTTCTTTGCATATTCTCTCATAACAACCTGATTTGGAAACGGTATAAAAATAAAACCGGATCACGAAATTTTATTTCGTCGTCGCAGAAAGTAGCTGAGAAATAGTCTGATTATCTGCTCTTCCTGCCAAAGTTTCCCGCTTTCGGAAAAAACCATACCGACACAGGTCGCACACTTCTCTTTCTGTCCGTGGTCCCAACACCAGACACATTTCCGTATGTGTCCTCTTCCTTTACTGGACAAGAATTCCTATCTTTGCCGACACAAAACAGTTATGGTTATGGAAATATACATTCCTCAGATCGTTGCGACGGTGATAGCCATGGTACTTCTTTATGTATCCCGGTATATCATCCACAAAGTCATTGCCAAATCCGGCCGCCTGCTCCAGAAGTCTGAGATACGTACCCGGCAGATACGGCAGTTGTTCTCTGTGCTGCTCAATGTGGTATTTGTGATCCTGGTGGCACTGATCTGGGGAGTGAATCCAGGCAATCTATGGGTAGGACTCTCTTCCCTGTTTGCCATTATAGGAGTCGCCTTCTTTGCTCAGTGGTCGCTTTTGAGCAATGTAACCGCTTGCGTGATCATGTATTTCTCCGCACCGTTCCGTATCGGAGAGCGTATCCGCATCATTGACAAAGACAATCCGATCGAAGCCACGATCGAAAACATCCATGCCTTCTATACCCACATCCGTACCGAAGAGGGCGAACTGATCGTGATCCCAAACAACCTGTTCCTGCAAAAAATCGTCTCTCTGAAAAACAATACAGGGCAGATATTATAAACCGGAGCATGTAGAGAAAAAGTTACCCCTTTCTCCGATAGGGTTGCTCTTTACCGGAGACATGGATATAGAAAGGTATCACAGGGAATGATGGGAGGAGTACCTATGATATATATGGAGAAAAACTCAATCCTCCCACAGGCTCAGTTGCCTGGTTGTATCTTCTTTGGGCTTCTGCGCTTTTCCCATCACCGTACGTCCACCATATAAATAGGAAGCATCTCTCTCCTGTTGCACCACTTCCTCAAAAAAGTCCCGTGTCGTAAAGCTTTTCTCCATCTCCTGCGATATGCGTGACAGATTTTTCAGCGCCTGGCTTTTCTCCTGATCTCCCATGCGCGCCTGCCGGATCGCTTTATCAAAGACAGCGATCGTCGTGTCATACACCCGTATAGGAACAGGGAAAGGATGACCATCCTTCCCACCGTGCGCGAAAGAGAAACGGGCCGGATCGGAAAAACGGGAAGGAGTGCCGTGGATCACCTCACTCACTAAGGTCAGAGATTGTACCGTACGCGGACCTACACCTTCCAGCAGCAACAACGTCTCCATATCTTTCACCTCCGTTTCATGGGCCAGTGTAAGCGCCGCACCCAACCGTTTGAGATTCACATCTCCGGCACACACCTCATGATGGGAAGGCAATATCAGAGAGACCTCCTTCATCAGTCGGTCCGGCCGTTCTGTGGTCAGTTGCAGGATGCCCTGCCGTGTAGAGGCAGCGGCAGAAGCGGTCAGGTTCAGGATCAGTCCCTGGTTGCTGCCACACACAGACGTGTGAGGTTCTTCGACAAAAGACTGCAAAGCCGACGACAGCCAATGATACCTGCGCGCCAGACGGCTGACGGAGTTCATTCCCTGCTGTATCACCGCCCATTCCCCTTCCACTGTCAGTACGAAAGAATGCAGGTAGAGTTGAAAACCATCCTGTACAGCCGTATTGTCTACTTTGGCCGATAGTTTACTCTGACGCACCAGTTCTTCACCGTTCAGTCCGGTCTTCCCGGCAATGGCCAGCAATTCGGCAGGGGTCTGACGCGAAGCCTTTCCACGTCCTCCGCACACATATATACCCAGTTCCAAAGAACGCTTGTTGATCGCCTTTTTCAAGGCATTCATCACGGAAGTGGTGATCCCGGAAGAATGCCAGTCCATCCCCAACACACACCCCAGCGACTGAAACCAGAAAGGATCACTCAGTCTCCGGAGCAGTTCGCTACGGCCATACTCCATAACAATGGCTTCCACAATAGCTCCTCCCAGCTGACTCATGCGTTGAGCCAGCCACGGCGGCACCGTTCCGTAGTGTAAAGGCAGATCTGCGTGTCCTCTTCTCATACTTCTTATCCGTCTGATACGGGATACAAAATTAGAATAATTTATCGTCTCCCCGACACGGCAGAAGCGAATAAACGAAACCAACCGTCAGGCTCTGTGATTATCTTATGACAAAATTATCCGGCAGCATTCTTTTTTCTATCCCCTCCTTCATTCCTTGTGTTCCCATTTGTTCACACTCCGGAGAAAATAGCCTGAACAAAAAGTCACTTCCTCTTCCGGCAGAGAAAATGACTTTCTACCGAAGCACCTGACAACTAAATTCTCAAAAAGTGTTTAAATCCCTCTGCTGAAAGAGATAGAACAGATAAAAAGAAGCCATAAGACTTAAACAAAACATACTAACAAACGTTATAATAGCAATTTTGCGTATTTCATCTGTTTGTAGAACTTTTTACCCGACCCGGTATGAATAAACTTTTACTTGTCTTAGCTATTCTGTTCTTGTTGTTTTGCGGATGTACCTTTGCTCCCAGAGAAGATGCCAGCAAACAATCTCTCAACGAAGCCCATGCAGACAGTCCGGCACAACCTGTAGTGGCCACCGCTTCCCATTCAGGTATTATCCCGATAAAGCTGAATGACGGGCATGGACAGCTGCAGGTACATAAAGAAAAGGACGAAACCATTTACCTCGAATTCCATTCCGACGGATACGACCGGATACAGGCCCGGGTATTCTCCGCGGATAGCTTAGCCAATCTCCGCTTTTCCCAGATCGTACTTCCCAATGGCAATACGGACGGGCCTTTTGGCGGAAGAATGGATTATATATTACCTGTCCAGGGTATCTACCGGCTCCTGATCCATGAGAATCTGATGGCGGGAGATCCGTGGGGAGGATATTTCACTGTAGAGATCAATCTGCTCAACTGATCCGCTATTACCAGACAGTTCTATAGTTCGCTGATATACAGCCTTTACGAACGCTCCACTTTATGAAGAACTTTTTCACTCCCACAACCGCGTTTCTTCCTGTTACCAGACGTACGTATTACCTGGTTGTGGTGTGTTTCAGCCTGTTGGGCGGAGGGTGTCATTCGCGTAAGATCCCCGACATGCCACAAGTTTCTGGTTATCAGGAGGCTGGTTTTCCGGACGATAGGGAACTCCACGTAGATTTCCTTCTGGTAGATTCCATACATCTTACGTTTGCGAACGATCTGCGGTCCGATACGTTTATCCATGAAAAAGACTGGAATACCCTGGCCGAACACATGATCACCTGTACCTACGATACGTTCCGGAATCAAAGTGACATACACATTACGATGGTACCGCCAGACTATACCCTGTGTATCCAATACAAAGAGATGCCTGCCGACCATAAAGACTGGCTACTGATCTGGGAAGAGGCAGGAATAGCCAAATACCGCGACCTCTGGTTCCATCTGTCCGAGACCTCCAGATCTCCTGTATACAACCTGCTCCACCGCTACAAACCCTAAATCCCCTTGACAGAGATCCTCCATACCTTTCTCAATCCCACTGCCTGGATCGCACTGCTCACCTTAGTGTTCCTGGAGGTGGTACTGGGTATAGACAATATGGTATTTCTCTCCATCATGACGTCCCGGCTACCTGCCAGGCAACAACCTCACGCGCGCACCATAGGTTTGTTTCTGGCCATGCTCGCGCGTATTACCCTGCTTTTTGGTATCTCTCTGTTGATGCGACTGACCCGGCCGTTGTTCACCTTTCATACCCACTGGATAGAAGGAGGCGTCACCGGACAAAGCCTGATCGTACTTCTGGGAGGGTTGTTCCTGCTGTATAAAAGCGTTACAGAGATACATCATAAATTTGAAAATCAGCCACATACAACCCAGACATCTGCCCACAGAAGTAGTTTCTGGCAGGTGATACTGGTAGTTGTCGCCCTGGATATAGTCTTCTCTTTCGACAGCGTACTCACTGCCATAGGGATGATTAGTTTCAAGGAGTATGGATATACAGGTGCGATGACCATCATGGTTACCGCCATTGTTCTCTCCGTAATGGTCATGATCTGGTTTTCAGGCCCCATCAGCCGTTTCGTCAACACCCATCCTACCATACAGATGCTGGCTCTCTCCTTCCTTATACTCATTGCTGTGATGCTATTGGTAGATGCCGCTCACCTGGCAGGTATCACCCTGCTGGGCAAAGAGATCCATGACATACCCAAAGGATATATCTATTTTGCCATCGCATTCTCTTTAGCGGTAGAAATGCTGAATATGAAATTAAGAAAGAACAGACAGAAAAAAACGGTGAGTCGCAAGCTAAATAAAAAGAAACTCCCTTGTTGTTCAGATTTATTCATACGGATTATCTATATTTGCCATTCATCCATCACATAGGTATGAAAAAAGAGATTATTTATCGGGACATACAACATTTCAATCCACAGGATCTGCAAGATCTGTTCCTTTCTGTAGAGTGGTCTTCCGGACATTATCCGGAGAAGTTGGTCGTTGCCATGCAAAACTCTTCCACTGTATATACCGCATGGGAGGGCGACACACTGATCGGTCTGATCAATGCCTTAGATGACGGTATAATGACGGCATATATCCATTACCTGCTCATTCATCCGGACTATCAGCACCTGGGCATAGGTAAAGAACTGGTAATGCGTATCCGGGAGAAATACAAAGATTATCTGCGCATCGTACTGGTTACTTATGATCAGGAGGTAGGATTCTATGAACATTGCGGTTTCATGAAAGGAGAAGAAAAGACTCCTATGTTTATTACTTCTCTGTGGACCTAAGAGGTTTACTCAAACTCTTTTATCAACCGCTTTCATTCACTTTCCTATACGCAAACACCCCGATCCTCAACGAACCGGGGTACCCACATTTACTAATCAATTGATAACTGCTTCTACTCAGTTAACATGACTAACTACCTCGTAAACATGAATTTGATTGCAAAGTTCAGAATAAGCAGAGTTTTAAAAAGTTTTCATACATAATAAAACAATAATACATTTATTCCCCATATTCGCAACAAACCTTACACTGGATTTGCATCAGAAAGCCTATATTTGTTTCCCAACCAGACAACGGATTCATAAAACCTTCGTATAAAAAATAAATGTTGTATATATGAAAAACAAATTAATTACTTTCTGTATAGCCAGTCTGATGAGCAGCGTAGCCCTGTACGCGCAATACCCCTTCAATGATACCACTTTGTCTGATGAGGAAAGGATCGATAACCTGATCTCCCTCATGAGCCTGGAAGAAAAGATCTCCGCGCTGGGCAACAACACCTATATCCCCCGTCTGGGCGTACAGGGTTCGGCCAGTGTGGAGGGACTGCATGGAGTGGTACTGGGTGGTCCTACCTTCGGCACCAACCGGGAACATACACCCACTACCGTATTTCCACAAAGTTACGGTCTGGGACATACCTGGGACCCCGGACTGATACACCGGATCGCGAAATACATATCTACGGAAAACCGTTTTCTGTTCCAGAATGCCAGATACCGTCGCAGCGGTCTGGTCATGTGGACACCCAACGCAGACCTGGGACGCGACCCACGCTGGGGACGCACGGAAGAGTGCTACGGCGAAGATGCCTTCCTGACCTCCCGCTTAGTCACCGCGTTTGTACAAGGGATACAAGGCGACCATCCCCGTTACTGGCGCAGTGCTGCCCTGATGAAACACTTCCTGGCCAATAGCCATGAATTCGGCCGTACATTCACCTCTTCCGACCTTACAGACAAGCAATTCCGCGAATATTATTCCTACCCGTTCTACAAAGGGATCACCGAAGGAGGCAGTCAGGCCATGATGACGGCCTATAACTCCTACAACGGCATTCCTTGCACCATACATCCGATGTTGCGTGACATCGTCATGCAGGAATGGGGCTTTCACGGTACGCTTATCACCGATGGCGGAGCCTTCGGACTCTTGCTCAGCGACCATAAGGCCTTCGACAACCGGGCCGAAGCAGCGGCAGCCTGTATCCGGGCGGGGATCACCAAGTTTCTGGATACCTATCGCGACGCGGTAGAAGATGCCGTAGCGCAGGGATTAGTTACCGAAAAGGAGATCGAACAGAATATCCGGGGCAATCTGTGGATCTCTCTGCGACTGGGTCTGCTGGACAAGTCCGACGAAAATCCCTATGCCCGCATCGGCGTAGACGATGCCACAGAACCCTGGACGCATGAAGAGACAAAGGAACTGGTACGGGAAGCGACCCGCAAATCGGTAGTACTCCTCAAAAACGAGAAAGAACTGTTGCCATTAGACAAATCGCGCCTTACACGGGTCGCGGTGATCGGTGAACGTGCCACACAGGTGATAGAAGACTGGTACAGCGGTACAGCGCCCTATAAAGTAACCGTATTGGATGCTATCCGGGAAGAACTGGGAGAGGGGGCAGAGATCCGCTATGTGGCTTCCAACAAGATGGACAGCGCACGCACGGCCGCGGCATGGGCCGATGTGGCCATCGTCTGCGTAGGCAATCATCCCTGGTGCAATGCGGGATGGGAACAGGCTCCGGTATTGGGAGAAGGAAAGGAAGCAGTAGACCGGATGTCACTCCTGCTCGATCAGGAAGATCTGGTGATGCAGGTACAGGCAGCCAATCCACATACGGTAGCGGTGCTTATCAGCAGTTTTCCCTATGCCATCAACCGGATGCAGGAAAAAGTACCGGCTATTGTGCATGTGACCCAGTGCAGCCAGGAATTGGGACACGGGGTAGCAGATGTACTTTTTGGGCATTACAACCCGGCGGGCAGGCTGACCCAGACCTGGGTACGGGACATCAACGATCTGCCACACATGATGGATTACGACCTGCGCAACGGACGCACCTATATGTATTTTGAAGGCAAGCCGCTGTATGCGTTCGGACATGGACTCAGTTACACCACTTTCGCTTACAACAAGCTCCGTACCGACCGGAAGCGGATCACCGAAGGAGATACGCTGACAGTGACAGTCGATGTAAAGAATACAGGCAGATACGATGGAGAAGAGGTGGTACAAGTGTACATAAAAACTCCTGGAAAAGACAAAGGTACTCCCATCCGGCAGTTAAAAGCGTTTCAACGGATTGCCATACCCAAAAGTGAGACCCGGACTGTGACTTTACAGATACCCTGGACAGAACTTCAGGTCTGGGACGAGAGCAAAAAGCAATTTATACTTCCTCAGGAAAGATTTACCCTGGAAGTGGGAGCTGCCTCTGACGACATACGGCTGCGTACACAGTTGTAACGACTTTAGTTGAAAGAAATAAAGGGTGAACTATTATCATTTGTAATGATCTACTGAAAGTGCTGTAAGTACATCCGATCCCAGCCCAGGATCAGGTGAAGCGTAGAGAAACGAAGCGAACCGCCACCCTGGGTTTACAAGATGATGAGAATACAACGTGCTGCAAGTACGACCGAAATTTAAGATGTATCCTTTTTTCGGTCGTGCTTACAGCACTTTTCATATTACCCGGTTAAATATGTCGGTTTGGGATGGAGTATATCGATTGCCTGGTTGACTTTATCGATTGACGATAGAATGTGTCGCCCCTTGTGTTGATTTCGTCGATCTGCGATTCAGGACTTTTTCACAGAGAATCCTACTTAATTCTTTCAACCAAAGTAAAAGATATCCACTTAAACCATTTATAGGATAACCACGTATCATTTCCTGAAAACTTTCCAAGGAAACCCGGAAAATCTTCCAAGGAAAGTCTGCCAACCTTCCAAGGAAAGTCCGGACACTTTCCTTGGAGAGTTTGCAGGTTCTCCATGGAGAATTTTCCATACCCTGTTCAGGTAACAGACCAAATAGCTCTACCTACCCTACTGAAAATCCAACACCGGGCTTTCATTCTTTTCATGCTTCTATTTGAAAACTTTCGCATGAAAAATTGTATCTTTGTACCGTTTTATACAATCAGTATACTAAAGAACCTATTTATATGATCGATAAGATACAGGAACTGCTGGCCGAAGTAGATCAGCTACAGGCTGCCAATGCCGGAGAACTGGAAGCATTACGTATCAAATACCTGAGTAAGAAAGGGGCTATCAATGAATTGATGGCAGACTTTCGTCATGTACCCGCCGAACAGAAAAAAGAGGTAGGCATGAGGCTGAACGAACTGAAAACCAAAGCGCAGGACAAGATCAGCGCGCTGAAAGAGCAGTTTGAGAACACGGATACCGGAACCGATGACATCGACCTCACCCGTACGGCATATCCGGTGAAACTGGGTACCCGCCATCCGCTCTCTATCGTCAAGAACGAGATCATTGATATCTTCGCCCGTCTCGGATTCAGCATTGCCGAAGGTCCCGAAATTGAAGACGACTGGCATGTATTTTCCTCATTGAACTTCGCTGAAGATCATCCGGCACGCGATATGCAGGATACCTTCTTCATCGAGGCCAACCCCGATGTGGTACTGCGCACGCACACCTCTTCGGTACAGACCCGTGTCATGGAGAAAACCCAACCTCCCATCCGCATCATCTGTCCGGGAAGAGTATACCGCAACGAGGCGATCAGCTATCGGGCACACTGCTTTTTCCATCAGGTAGAAGCTCTCTATGTAGCAGAGAATGTATCCTTTACCGACCTGAAACAGGTATTGCTGTTGTTTGCCAAAGAGATGTTCGGCGCGGAGACACAGATCCGCCTGCGTCCTTCTTACTTTCCCTTTACTGAACCCAGTGCCGAAATGGATATCAGCTGCAACATCTGCGGTGGAAAAGGCTGCCCCTTCTGTAAGTATACCGGTTGGGTAGAGATCCTCGGATGCGGTATGGTAGACCCAAATGTACTGGAATCCTGTGGCATCGACAGCAAAGTATACAGTGGCTATGCGTTGGGAATGGGTATCGAAAGGATCACTAATCTCAAGTATCAGGTCAAAGACCTCCGTCTCTTCTCAGAGAACGACATACGCTTCCTCAAAGAGTTCGAAGCGGCAAACTAAAGATATTTACGATTGGACGATTTACTATTTACGATTGAAATTACTTCTATTTTCTTAATACCTGTATAGCCGGATAAGGATCATGACCATAAGCAATAGTTTCAATCGTAAAACGTATATAACTCCCTGATACTCATAATCAGCAAATAATCCTGATACTGGAAAGTGATCTCAATCGTACATCGTAAATCCGTAAATCGTAAATCTCTTCATGTTAAAAGATCAGTTAGTCACACGCAATTACTGTTACCTTCTTGCAGCTAATTTCCTGCTGTTCTTTGCTTTCTATCTGATCCTTCCGGTACTTCCTTTTTATCTGACGGAAGAGTTTGGCATCGGAAACGCGGTGGTAGGGGTCATCCTTTCCTGCTATACGGTCGCGGCACTCTGCATCCGCCCGTTCTCCGGCTATTTGTTAGACACATTCTCCCGGAAACCGCTCTATCTGTTGTCCTACTTTATCTTTACACTGGTATTTGCGGGATACATGCTGGCCACGGTTCTCACGCTTTTCATTATGCTCCGGGTGGTGCACGGGCTTTCCTTTGGGATGGTCACCGTAGCCGGAAACACTTTAGTAATCGATATAACCCCTCCTCCCGTCGCGGTGAAGCCGTAGGTTATTACGGACTGATGAACAATACGGCCATGAGTTTCGGTCCGATGACAGGACTGTTTATGCACGAGACCTGCTCGTTCGAAACCATTTTTCTGGTATCTCTCTTTTCAGGGACATTGGGTTTCCTGATGGCCTGTATCATCAAAAGCCCGTCCAGACCTCCGGTAGCCCGTGAACCGATCTCCCTCGACCGGTTTGTCCTGATCAAAGGCATACCCGCCGGTATCTCCCTGTTGCTCCTCTCCATTCCTTATGGTATGACCAGCACCTACATTGCCGTCTACGCGCAAGAGATCGGCATCACGCTCAGCAGCGGCCTGTTCTTCACTTTCCTTGCCATCGGGATGGCCGTTTCGCGTCTTTTCTCCGGCAAGCAGGTAGACAAAGGCCGCATCACACAGGTGATCCGTATAGGCATGTATCTGGTATGCGTGTGCTATTTCCTGCTGGCAGCCTGTGACCTGCTGATCCGATGGAACCATGAACTGACCACCGTTCTGTTTTTCACGATCGCTTTGTTGCTGGGCACAGGGTTCGGCACCATGTTCCCGGCATTCAACTCGCTCTTTATCAACCTGGCACCAAACAGCAAACGGGGAACAGCAACCTCTACCTATCTTACTTCCTGGGACGTAGGGATTGGTATAGGTCTGACAGCAGGCGGATAGATCGGGCAACACTTCGCGTTCAGTCGCGCCTACTTGCTGGGAGCTTGCCTGGCGGTACTTTCCATATGCTGGTTTACGTGGAAAGTATCTCCTCACTTTCATAAAAACCGGGTCTTATAAAGTATAGAATATACTCGCCATGCTTATATGGAGCTTGCTGTTCTTTTTACTGAAAGGGAAAGCCAGCGTAGCGGCATTCATCCATACGGGCTATATCCTGGCAAATCTGATACTGGGTACAGACCTGAGACCGGGACACATATGGATGATGCTGTCCCTCTCCCTGCCTTGCTGGCTCATTCTGGCACATTCTCCGGAACTGCCTTTTGTGCAAATACCGGCAGCATTGACGGCAGGAAGCTCCATCCTGTTCTCACTGATCCTGTTTTCTATCCTGAAACACAACCTGCATATCGCATTCAGGTTACTTTTTCGCCTGTGCAACCTTGCGGAGATCATCGCAGGTGAAATCCTGATCAGGAGATCTGTCCAATGGATATACGGAAGCCTCCCGGATGAAGCGGGAGAATACCGCCCTGAAGAAATAGAAGAAGAGCAAATCACCCTCTGAGTTCCCGGAGCAGAGAGTTGTACATACGGGGAAACAGAGAAATCCGGTAGGTTATTTTTACCTTACGGAACACCGCTAACTGACAAAAAAGAATTATTTTTGTTATCTATAAAAACATGGCTCTCTCCAGGCAACGTGCTATGGCATCGTATGGCTATACAAGACCTCCATAGAACCGACAAAACTCCGGATACATAAAAACAGATGATATGAGAAAAAAAGAACGTTACGAAAAAGTACTTGCCTGGTTTGAGGCAAATATGCCGGTGGCAGAAACAGAATTGCACTATACCGACCCTTTCGGGCTGTTGGTAGCAGTGATATTGTCGGCACAATGCACCGACAAACGGGTGAATATGGTGACACCTCCCCTGCTGGAAGACTATCCCACACCGGAAGCGATGGCTGCCGCCACGCCGGACGTGATCTTCGAATATATCCACAGTGTATCCTACCCGCGCAACAAAGCCAAACATCTGGTGGGCATGGCACAGATGCTGGTCAGGGATTTCCACAGTATCGTGCCCGATACCCTGGAAGAGCTTATCAAGCTACCCGGTGTAGGACGCAAAACAGCCAACGTGATTCAATCCGTTGTCTACAACAAACCGGCCATGGCAGTAGATACGCATGTGTTCCGTGTATCCAATCGCATCGGGCTCACCACAAATTCCAAAACCCCATTGGCCACAGAAAAAGAACTGGTCAGATACATTCCCCCCCCAGCTTATTCCCATCGCCCATCACTGGCTCATCCTGCACGGGCGGTATATCTGCCAGGCACGTATACCCAAATGTGAAAAGTGTGGATTACAACCCTATTGTAAGTACTACTGTAGCACATACAAATTGACGACGGGAACAAAGAAAGGGGCGAATAAATGACATTTTTTTAGCAGGAAAAATGAAATAAATACTAACTTTGCCAACGGTAACAGACAGACTTGCCGGCCTGCAAAGGAGCAGACAGGTTTTCATACGCACAGCCTGTTTGTTTTCTCTGAAGAGTTATCACTTTTAAATAAAATAATAGAGTATTATGCAAACAATTGACAATTTCAATTTTGCCGGTAAAAAGGCGTTCGTTCGGGTAGACTTCAACGTGCCTCTGGACGAAAACTTCAACATTACAGACGATACCCGTATCCGTGCCGCGCTCCCGACCCTGAAAAAGATCCTGGGCGATGGAGGCAGTGTGATCATCGGTTCTCACCTGGGACGTCCGAAAGGCCCTACTGATAAATTCTCTTTGAAACATATCAAAAACCATGTATCGGAGTTGCTGGGGGTTGAAGTCCAGTTTGCCAACGACTACATGGGCGAAGAAGCTTCTGTAAAAGCTGCCGCGCTGCAACCGGGAGAAGTGTTGTTACTTGAAAACCTGCGTTTCTATGCCGAAGAAGAGGGCAAACCCCGCGGACTGGCCGAAGATGCTACCGAAGAAGAGAAAGCCGCAGCCAAAAAAGCAATCAAAGAGAGTCAGAAAGAATTCGCTAAAAAACTGGCTTCTTATGCAGACTGCTACGTAAACGACGCGTTCGGTACGGCACACCGCGCGCACGCTTCCACCGCGCTGATCGCCGAGTACTTCGGCACAGACGATAAGATGTTTGGATACCTGATGGAAAAAGAGGTGAAAGCCGTTAATCGCATCCTCAATGACATCCAGCGTCCTTTCACCGCCATTATGGGTGGTTCGAAAGTCTCTTCCAAGATTGAGATCATTGAAAACCTGCTGTCCAAAGTAGACAACCTGATCATTGCCGGTGGGATGACCTACACCTTCACCAAAGCATTGGGTGGCCATATCGGGAACTCCATCTGTGAAAATGACAAATTAGATCTGGCCCTCGAACTGCTCGACAAAGCAAAAGCCAAAGGTGTGAACATGGTACTGGCTGTGGACGCGAAGATCGCGGACAAATTCTCGAACGACGCAAATACACAGTTCGTATCGGTGAAAGAGATCCCCGACGGATGGGAAGGACTGGACATCGGTCCCGAAACCGAAAAGATATTCACCGAGGTGATCAGGAACTCCAAAACGATCCTGTGGAACGGACCTACCGGTGTATTCGAGTTTGACAACTTCACGCACGGTTCACGCGCTGTAGGAGAAGCGATCGTAGAGGCTACTAAAAACGGAGCCTTCTCTCTGGTAGGAGGTGGCGACTCTGTAGCCTGTGTCAACAAATTCGGACTGGCCGACGGAGTATCTTACGTATCTACCGGAGGAGGAGCACTTCTCGAAGCGATCGAAGGAAAAACACTTCCGGGTATTGCTGCCATCGAAGAGTAATCTTTTCCCATATATCAAAAAGGCAGCCTTCCGACAGGAAAGGTTGCCTTTTTTCAGAAAACAGTTATGATCGAACGATCTATGTTGTACAATTGAATGCCCCGAGGATTTATTACATCGTACATCGTAACGTTCCTTGATGTTACTCATCAAATAAGGGTCATGACGAAGCAGTAAATCTGTACATCGTACATTTCTTTATGTATCATATGAAAAAAATCATCCTCCTTACCTGCTCGCTGATCCTGCTGCTCTCTTCCTGTTGGTGGAAAAAAGAGCCTCCGGCAGGAAATCTGGAACCTTTGCGCCTGGGAGCTATGGCTTCTATGGACTATCTTCCTTTTGTGGTTGCCCAGAAACAAGGTATATACGATTCTTTAGGCCTGGAGGTGGAGATTGTCAAATTCTATTCTGCCAACGATCGCGATGCTGCTTTTCAGTCGGGCAATCTGGATGGCACAGTCATTGACTATACCGGCGCGGCACTGCAACATGCCAACGGCATCCCTTTACAGATCGTGATGAAGAACGACGGCTACTTCTATCTGATCGCCTCCGCAGAGAGCGGAGTCACCGATGTCAGCCAATTGGAAAGACGCAACGTCGCAGTCTCCCGCAACACCGCTGTGGAATTCGCGACCGACCGCATCCTCACCCAGGCAGGTATATCGCCATTGGATGTCAACAAGCCGGAGATCAACAAGATCCCCCTGCGTCTGGAAATGCTGCAAAACAACCAGATCGACGCTTCTGTATTCCCCGACCCTTTTGCCAGCATTGCGCTGAGCAAAGGCAATCCTTCATTAGGTACCACGCGCGACCTGGGCATAACCGTGACCGGGACCATCTTCTCACAAAAAGCCATTGAAGAAAAGCCGGACGAGATCCGTACCCTAATCAAAGGATACAACTTGGCAGTCGACTACATACGCCAGACACCCAGACACTACTGGAAGGAGATACTGATCAGTGACGTGGGTCTACCTGATTCGCTGGTCAACACTGTGGCTCTGCCCGATTTCGTATATGCGACGCGCCCCGCGCCCAAATCCATAGAAAGCACCATCTCCTGGCTCAAAAGCAAACGCCTGGTACCGGATACGTATATAGGAACAGAGTTGGTCAGTATGGATTTTGCCGCGAAAAAATAATCCGAAAGCATGGTGAGTACCGTCCGGATCCATCAACTGAATGTTTCTTACCAGCGAGGGAATAAAACCGTTGAAGCCTTACACAACTTTTCTCTCTACACCGCGAGTGGCACCATCGACGCTTTGGTCGGGCCCTCAGGATGTGGCAAATCGACGCTGCTTCACGTACTTGCCGGAGTGATACGGGAATATCGGGGAGAGGTGCAGATCGACGGTCAGCCCCCTACCCCACGTCGGCAGTCCATCGGTCTGGTACCGCAACACTACGGTCTGCTGCCCTGGAAACGGGTACAGGAAAATATCTTTCTGCCCGCCAGGTTACACAAGCAGCAAGCAGACCATGTACTGGCAGACGAAATTCTCCGCACATTGGAACTGGATACGCTGTTGCACCGGTATCCGCACGAACTGAGTGGCGGGCAGCAACAGCGGGTAGCCTTGGCACGTGCTTTCATCCAGCGTCCCGGACTCCTGCTTATGGACGAACCCTTCTCGGCCTTAGACGCGCTCACTGCCGAACGCGGCAGGCACCTGTTCATGAAACTGTGGCAGGAGCACCGGGTCACTACTCTTTTCGTAACCCATAACATCGAAGAGGCCGCCTGCATCGGACAGCGCGTCATCCTGCTCAGCCGTGCCCCCGGCACCGTGACCCATATTCTGGAAAAACCCACCGCCGGAGAGATCCGTCAGATCATACAGGAACAATGGAGTTGAAACGCATCAGATACATACTCACCAACATACTTCTGGGCATGGTACTGATCAACCTGCTCTGGTGGCTTTCCGCACGCCTGCTACAGATCCCTGTATTGGTAGACCCGTTTACGGTATACGCACACCTGGGTGAGGTATGGAAACAGTCTATGTCTTCTCACCTGCTTGCCAGTCTCCGGCGGATAGTGATCGGAGTGGGTCTGGCTACCTTGATCGGTATGTTCACGGCGTTCTGGATGGTAAGCAGCCGGCTTGCCGGTCGTTTGCTGGGCGCGTTTGTCTATTTCACCTATCCGGTGCCCAAACTGGCTCTCCTGCCCGTAGTGATGCTACTGGCCGGACTGGGAGATGCTACCAAGATCATCATGATCATCCTTATCATTGTGTTCCAGATCATTATCAACCTGCGCGATAGCCTGCGCAACATCCCCAAAGAGAGTTTTCTGATCATCACCTCTCTGGGAGCCACCCCCTGGCAACAGCTCAGGTATGTAGTCTTGCCGGCCATTCTGCCCGATCTGCTATCTACCTTACGCGTAGCCATAGGAACCGCGATCTCAGTTCTCTTTGTTACCGAGACATACGGTACGGACCGGGGAATGGGATTCTTCATTGTAGATGCCTGGATGCGTATCAACTATACGGAAATGTATGCGGGCATTGTCATACTCAGTATACTGGGTTTCCTGTTGTTCCTCTGTACCGACCTGCTCGAAACCTGGCTGTGCGGTTGGAAAAGCAACCGAAGGGGCTCCGAAGAAAACATATAGCAGACAAAAACAGACACATAGAAAATCAAATAAACAACATCATTTTTACAAATCAGATCACGCATGAGACGCATTTTACTTTTAACAATTACTCTGATCATACTACATGCTGCTTCGGCACAGGAGAAATCAGTAGACACCTGGATCAATACACTCAAAGAACGCATTACATTGATGGGGTATGCACAGACAGGATATACCTACGACAGCGACCCGGATGCTAAAAATACATTTGATATAAAGCGCATCATTTTTATGGCCGACGGCAAGATCACTGACAACTGGTTTTGCTATTTTATGTATGACTTTAAGAACGGCGGTAATTTGCTGGAAGTCTACACCGAATATAAATCCCTGCCCGGCCTGTCGGCACGTATCGGGCAATTCAAGAGTCCATACAGTATCGAAAATCCCTTATCCCCTACTGCTGTAGAACTGATCGATTGCTACGCGCAGGTAGTAAATTACCTGGCCGGTATAGACAACAGCGACCCGTTGTACGGGGGTACATCCGGACGCGATATCGGACTGATGATTCACGGAGAGTTGTTCAACAACTACCTCTACTATCACCTGGCGGTAATGAACGGCCAGGGCATCAACATCAAAGACAAGAATGACCAGAAAGACATCGTAGGTAAACTGATGGTCAATCCTCTCGACTGGTTGTCGGTAAGTGGCTCTTTCATCCAGGGAAAAGGAAATGCCGTAGCAGAATCTCCCTACAACACCATTCAGGTAAACGAAAACTACAACCGTAACCGCTGGGCCGTGGGTGGCGTGATAGATACCAGGCCCGTGAGCCTGCGCAGTGAGTTCCTGGGTGGTAAAGACGGTAGCGTACGCAGCAACGGGTTCTATGCTACGGCCAACTACCATGTATGCCCGAAATTCGACATTGTCGCCTCTTATGATTACATCAACCGCGACACTTCGCCGGGCGATAAACAAACCCATTATATAGCCGGAGTACAGTATTGGTTCTACCCCCAATGTCGTCTCCAGGCACAATATACCTACCGTGACAAACAGCACGGAGACAACTCCCACCGTATCCAGGCACAGATACAGGTGAGATTCTAAAAATTTACGATTTACAGATTTACGATTTACGATTGAAATCACTTTATTAAGTATTTTATCCCAATTTAAATGGATGATGTTACCTGCATTCAGCACTATCTATCGTAAATCTGTAAATCATAAATCGTAAATATTTAGTTTTCTCCAATCGTAAATCGTAAATCCGTAAATCGTAAATATCATGACACACCCTTTAAGTAATCCACGTGTAGACGTAGCAGATGTATTGAGAGGACTGGCCGTAATGGGCATCATCATCCTGCACAGCATCGAACATTTCAATTTCTACTCTTTTCCCGAAACCGTACCCTTCCCATGGATGGAATTCACAGACAAAGCCATCTGGGACGGTCTCTTCTTCACCTTCGGAGGAAAGGCATACGCAGTGTTTGCCTTGCTTTTCGGATTCAGCTTCTACATCCAGGACAACAACCAGCAACGTCGCGGCAATGATTTCCGTCTGCGCTTCATCTGGCGGCTCTTCCTGTTGTTGCTCATCGGACAGGTCAACGCCATGTTCTTCACCGGGGAGATCCTGACAATGTATGCGATCCTGGGACTGATATTGCCGCTCTGCTGCCGCCTGTCCGACCGAACCGTAGGGATCATAGCCACCCTACTTATCCTGCAACCGATGGATTGGGGCAAACTGATCTACGCCTTGGTGAACCCGGAATATCAGGTAGGTAATAGTCTGACCAACTACTATTTCGGCATTGCGTTCGAGGTACAGAAAACCGGTAACTTCCTGCAGACCGTGAAAATGAACCTCTGGGAAGGACAACTGGCCAACTTCAGCTACGCGCTGGAACACGGTCGGCTGTTGCAGACCATGGCTCTGTTCCTGTTCGGTATGCTGGTAGGTCGACGCGGTCTGTTCCTCTACAATGAAAAGAACGAACAACTCTGGCTCAAGGTCCTGGGCTGGGCACTGATTAGTTTCTTCCCCCTCTACGCGCTGTACAACGTGATGCCCGAATACATCCAGCGGGGAGCCATCCTGGCACCTCTGAATGTGATCGTTGGCTCGCTGAAGAACCTCAGTTTCATGCTGATACTTGTCATCGGGTTGTTGCTCACCTTCTACCGTAGCAAGAACAAAAGCCTGTTCATGCCGTTTACTTCTTATGGCAGGATGAGCCTGACCCACTACATCGGTCAGTCCGTTATCGGATCGCTTCTTTTCTACCATTGGGGATTCGAGCTGGGACGTTATCTGGGCATCACATACAGTTTTATTTTTGGCATTGTTTTTGTACTTCTTCAGATGGCGTTCTCCTCCTGGTGGCTCAGAACCCACAAGCAGGGTCCTTTCGAAGGATTGTGGAAGCGCCTGACCTGGATCAATTCCAAAAAATAAAAACTGTACAGTATGAACGAAATACAGATCAATGAACAACATCAACATATCACCCGGTTTATCGAACAAAAACGATTGCGGGAAGCCCTGACACAACTGGAGCCCTATCTCTGGCAATGTCCGGACTGGGAGCTCCGTACCCGCTTCGAAGGGATACAGACTTCCTATACCTATATGCTGCAATACATGCGGCAGGGCATGGCCGATCCCGAACGTAAAAAACTCTATGACAAGATCCTGACAGATACCTGGGAAATTGCGGACCGGGCACGGATTACGCTGCTCGATCAGGTCTCCACACAGTATTATCACCTGTGCCGGGCACATCATACCGCGGATACACGCCCTCAGGATCTGCAAAACCTGTTGCAGACCCTGGAAACATTCACCGAAGAGATCGCTCTGAAAGACCTGTTGCATCAGGATACCGAACCTCTGCTCAGGCAACACGAGGAGTCACTGAAAAGTCTGTTCCTGACCGTATGGACCAATACCTCCTGGAGCAGCAAAGACGAAACAGACGCACAGGACCTGCTCCATTCGGATCTGATCTCCGTATCGGACCAGTGTCTCTTTACCAGTGCGGTTACACTCAGCCTGATGCAATGCCTGGATATGCGCAAACTTATGTGGCTGATCGATGCCTTGCTCCACGATAACGTACGGCTTAACCAACGGGCATTGGTCGGATTTGTACTTATCTGCCATATCTATGGAAGTCGTCTGCTGCTCTATCCGGAGTTTGCAGGTCGCCTCCATCTACTGGCGGAGAATCCCTCTTTTGCCAAAGAGCTGAACCGTATCTATATCCAATTGCTCCTGAGCCAGGAGACCGAGAAGATCGACCGCAAGATGCGTGAAGAGATCATTCCGGAGATGATGCGTAACGTCTCACAGCTGCGCTCTTCCAAATTCGGAGGCGAAGAGAGTGATGAAGACAAAGAGGATCACAATCCCGATTGGGCCGAAGCGATCGAAAAAGCCGGATTGAGCGATAAGATAAAGGAGATCACCGAACTGCAACAGGAAGGGGCAGACGTGTATATGAGCACATTCGCGCACCTGAAGAGTTATCCGTTTTTCCGGGAACTCAACAACTGGTTCTATCCCTTCGACAAACAGCACTCTTCAGTAGTGAAACAATTCCGCCAGCAACCGGATCAGCCGCACAACATCATCGACCTGATCCTGCAATCGGGATTTTTCTGCGACAGCGACAAATACTCGCTGTGTTTTACCGTCATGCAATTGCCCGAATCGCAACGGGAGATGATGATGAGCCAGCTGACCGAGCAACAAATGGGCGAACTGAACGAAGAACAGAAAGCGGGAGCTCTCCGTGCATTCTCCGGCCGGCCGGAGGTGATAAGCAACCAGTACATTCACGACCTCTATCGCTTCTATAAACTGAATGTACGCAAGCGGGAGTTCCGCAATGTCTTTGCAGAAAAACTATGGCTCCACCGCAATCCGGTGTTGCGCAGTTTTCTCTTCCAGCCCGAACGGCTGGAAGCCATTGCCGGATTCCACTTCCGTAAGAAGCACTACGCTGAAGCAGCGGCACTGTACGCAGATATCCTCTCTGTGTCACCGGGCAATGCGGAGATCTATCAGAAGCGGGGCTATTCGCTGCAAAAAGAGAAAAAATACGATCAGGCCATTGCCGCCTATCTCAAAGCCGATATGCTGAAACCGGACCACGTCTGGACCAACCGGCACCTGGCTACCTGCTATCGCCTTTCACGGGACTTCGAAAAGGCCCTCTTCTATTACCGGAAAGTAGAGGAGGTTCAGCTGGAAAACACACAGGTGCTCTATTGTATCGGTAGTTGCCTGACGGAACTGGGCCGGGACGAAGAGGCACTCAACTACTTCTTCAAACTCGACTTCCTGGA
Organism: Bacteroides sp.; assembly: GCA_020861095.1. Classification (GTDB taxonomy): domain Bacteria; phylum Bacteroidota; class Bacteroidia; order Bacteroidales; family Bacteroidaceae; genus Bacteroides. The sequence goes on along the minus strand of JAJBTC010000065.1, from coordinate 15,811 downwards.
ACCGGAAAGCCTCAAAGCATGGCGGGCCATCGGCTGGTGTTCGTTTGTGAGTGGCAAGCACCAGCAGGCACTCAAATATTACAACAAGGTGATTGCCGCGCATCCGACCGCAGTGGACTATCTCAACGCAGGGCATATCCAGTGGAGTATGGGAGAAACAGAAAAAGCGATCGATATGTACTCCAAAGCGATCCTGTCCGGAATGGATAAGGAGCAATTCCTGGAACTATTCTACAAAGACCAGCCCATCCTGCTGGAGCAAGGGATAAGGAAAGACGACATCCCGCTGATGCTGGATCTGCTGTAACCAATCTCCTTCATCATCAAAAGCACTTTTTTTAGCTCTCAGAGAGAGTTAAAAAAAGTGCTTTTCTATTTATCTGCTCTCTATTTATACCGGATAATACTCCAATTTTAATATCTTTGTATATATACCCTACATATATGACAAAACACATCACCCTACTCCTGACACTGTTTATCTGCGGTGAAACCTCGTATGCCCGTATGTCACAGGACACGCTGTTGAGATCTCTGTATACCTTCATAGAGAACAAAGAGACCTATATGGCCGAAAAGAACCGGAAGATCGGTGAGATCAAACATATGCTGGAAACTCCCCATATCAGTCCGGAACAGCGCTATGATATTCATCTCCGGCTTCAGGACGAATACAAGACCTATCTGTCCGACTCGGCTATACACTATATCCGGGAAAATACACGGATTGCCCTGCAACTGAATGATACCTACCGTATCTATGAATCCAGACTGGACCTGGCAGCACTCTACATCGTGGCAGGAATGTATATAGAATCCCTGGAAATACTCCGAACGATCCATGCCGCGCAACTACCCGTAGAGTTGAAGGTCAAATACTACAATGGCTACAAATTGCTGTACAACCATTATTCCTACACCAATCCCCATACTTATGTATATACGGAAACCAGTGACCTCTACCGGGACTCTTTGCTACAGGTACTGGCCCCGGCATCCAATCACTACAAGATCGTCTACGCGGAAAAACTGGAAGAAGCCTATCAGCTGAAAGAAGCCAGAGAGGTGCTGCAACCCATCCTTGAAAATCTCTCCGAAGATACACACGAAAAAGCAGTAGTAGCGTATGCGTTGGCAAACACCTACAAAAAAGAGGGGAATATCCGCCTGCAAAAGCACTATTATGCTCTTTCGGCGATCTGCGATATTAAAAACGCCATCAAAGAGAACGCCGCCATGCAGGCCCTTGCTTCTGTATTGTATGAGACCGGCGAGGTAGATAAAGCGTATGAATGCATCAAATCATCGATGGAAGACGCGATGTTCTGCAATGCCCGTTTCCGTACCTACGAAGTATCCCAGATATTTCCTATTATCCAGACCGCCTATCAGGAAAAGGTAGACAAGCAAAAGAGCGATCTTCTGTTTTTCCTGATCTTAGTGAGTATCCTTTCGGCATTCCTGATAGCAGCAGTGATCTATGTATACAGGCAGATGAAGCGAATGGCCCGCATCCGTACGGAACTCTTCCGTGCCAATGACAATCTGAGTATACTTAATCACGACTTGCAATCTACGGTAGACCAGCTCAATCAGGCAAACCGGAAACTATCCGAGGTCAACACCGAACTCTCGGAAGCCAATCAGATCAAAGAGGCATACATCGGCCACTTCCTCGACCTGTGCTCGACCTATATAGACAAACTGGAGAAATACCAGAATACCCTGCACAAAAAGGCCATAGAGAAGAAATTCGACGAACTGCACAAGATCCTCCGTTCCCGGCAGATGATCGATCACGAACTGAAAGAGCTCTACGACAATTTTGACAATATTTTCCTGCACCTCTACCCCAACTTTGTGGAAGAATTCAACTCCCTGCTGCAGGAAGAAGAAAAATTTGTATTGAAATCCAACGAACTACTCAATGTAGAACTCCGTATCTTTGCTCTGATCCGACTTGGCATCACAGACAGTTCGCGGATCGCCAATTTCCTGCACTATTCCGCCAATACGATCTATAGCTACCGGACCCGGGTACGCAACAAAGCCGCCGTACCTCGCGAACAATTTGAGAATATGGTCATGAAAATAGGGATGATCCGTAAGGATTGACCGGATACTGCATCTATATTTTCTATCCCGACTAAATTACTTAACTAACTCATATACACTATCATTTCATCATTCACCCCTCTATATTCCGTCGATGCGGATTTCCGGTGAATGACTTTCCCATTTACTTTTGTCTACCGGAGGCCATCCTCCTGTTCCGGTCCGACGCCTGCATCCTATGGAGTCAGGGCCGGAAACAATCTGTTAACCCTTTAATCCATTACACAGAACATGAAAAAAGATCAGAAAAAAAGACGGATGCACCTTAGCAGACTCTCTCTGTGGGTTTCCTTCCTGATGTTGTGTGCAGGCCTACAGGCTCAGCCTAACAAAAAGATCACAGGTACCGTCCTGGACGAAACAGGAGAAAGTATCATCGGAGCGTCCGTTGCCGTAAAAGGATCTGCCGCAGGCACGATCACCGACATAGACGGCCGTTTCACCCTGGATGTAGAAGAGGAAAATGTGATCATTGTCTCCTTCATCGGCTATGTCTCAGAGGAAATAGCCGTAGCCGGAAAATCCGATATCCGGATCATTCTCAAAGAAAACGCCGAGATGCTGGACGAAGTCGTTGTCGTAGGATACGGTGTCGTGAGAAAAAAAGACCTCACCGGTGCCGTAGCTTCCGTATCGGGAGATCTGATGAAAGACAAACCCGTGGCCAGTATGGGAGAAGCCCTGCAGGGACGCGCGGCCGGGGTACAGGTGATCTCTTCCGGAAAACCAGGCGACAATGTGTCGTTCCGTATCCGCGGGATCAGTACCATCAACAACAGCGAACCGCTCTTGGTGATAGACGGTGTACCGACCGACCTGGGTATCAATGCCCTGAATATGGAAGACGTAGAAAGCGTGGATGTACTTAAAGATGCCTCTGCCACAGCGATATACGGTTCGCGCGGAGCCAACGGTGTGGTACTGGTAACCACCCGCAAAGGGAAAAGCGGCGACGGTAGCATCTCTTTCAGTGCCAACTGGGGCGTACAGACTGCTACGGATATGCCGAAGATGCTTAACGCGGGCCAGTTTGCCTCCCTGCACAACAAGATGATCGCCAACTATTCCGGAACGGAGAACCTGATGCAAAGACCTGACTTTGCCGACCCTACTTCCTGGGGAAAAGGCACAGACTGGTTAGACGCGCTTTTCCGCACTGCCTGGATGAAGAATTATACCCTTTCCTATTCCGATGGCAACGACAAAAGCAACTACTATGTATCGGGAGGAGTACTGGACCAGGAAGGCATTGTCATACATACTTCCTACAAACGCTACACCATACAGCTCAACAGTGAATCGCGCCTGCGTTCGTGGCTGAAATTCGGCAATGCCCTTACGCTGAGCCACGACGTCAAGAAACAAGGAGGCTACAACATCCGGGAAACGATGGCGGCCCTGCCCACCCAACCGATCTACGAAGAAGACGGCAGTTATTCCGGACCGGGCGAACCGGCCTACCAGTACGGAGACATCCGTAACCCCATCGGGAGTGCCACGCTGAACAAAGAACAGACGAAAGGGTACAACGTTCTGGGCAATATCTATGCCGAGATCAGACCGTGGAGCAAATTCATCTTCAAATCACTGGCAGGTATCGACTTCAAATTCTGGGACAAGAACAATTTCAATCCACAGTACGACTGGAAGCCCATTCCGCAGCCGCAATCCTATCGCTACGAAGAGTCTAACAGGAGTTTCACCTACCTGTGGGACAATACCTTGACCTATATGGACACTTTCCGCGACAAGCATCACCTGAATGTGATGATCGGTTCCAGTGCCCAGAACAATGTGTACAACCGGATGAACGCCAGTGTACAGGGATTCCTCAGCGACGCGAACAATCAGCTCTCCAACGGTCTCACCGATCCCACGGTCGGAGGAACCCGCAACGACTGGGCCATCCTCTCCCTGATGGGACGTCTGACGTACAACTATGCCGATACATACCTGCTGACGGCTACCATACGGCGCGACGGCTCTTCCCGCTTCGCCAAAGAGAATCGCTGGGGTACCTTCCCTTCGTTCTCTCTGGCATGGCGACTCTCCGAAGAGGCATTTTACAAGCCGAACGATTGGGTGAGCGATATCAAGGTCAGAGTAGGATACGGGGAGACCGGCAACCAGGACGGGATAGACAACTATGCCTATTATACGCGTCTGAAAACAGGACAATATGTCTTCAACGGTACACCCGTCTCCACCCTCTATCCCCTGGTGATGGCCAATCCTTCCGTGAAATGGGAGACAGTCAGGCAATTCAACGCGGGGATCGATCTGGCACTCCTCCGCCAGCGGATCCATCTGACCTTAGATGCTTACCTGAAAAACACCAGCAACATGCTGGTCCCGATGTCGGTACCCATCACGACGGGATATTCCGATATAGATGTACCCAGCATCAACGCCGGGAAAGTGAGAAACCAGGGAGTAGAACTGACGCTGTCTACACACAACTTCACCGGTGCTTTTGAGTGGAACACCGATCTGAATGTCTCTTACAACGAGAACAAAGTGATCCGTATGAACGACGGTATCGCTCTCTTCGTAGGCGATGATATCAACATGACCAAAGTCAGGGTCAGCGCCGAGGGCAAGCCTGTAGGAGCTTTCTACGGATATGTGACCAACGGTATTTTCCAGACCCAACAGGAGGTAGACCAATACGCCACACAGGTGACGGGAGGTACCGCGCCCGGCGACATCCGGTTCCTGGATCTGGACAACAACGGGGTAATCAATGCCGACGACCGTACGTTCATCGGCAATCCCTCTCCGAAATGGAGCTTCTCCATGAACAACAGTTTCACCTACAAGGACTTTGATCTGCAGATCTTTCTGCAGGGAGTGGCCGGGAACGATATCTACAACGCCAACCGCATCTGGCAGGAAAGTATGTCGGTGCCACAGAACCAGACGGTGAAGGTACTTGACCGGTGGACAGGCGAAGGAACCAGCCATTCCGTGCCCCGCGCGGTCTACAGCGACCCCAACCAGAACACCCGGCACTCCGATCGCTTCATCGAGAACGGCTCTTATCTCCGGCTCAAGAACCTGACACTGGGATATACCCTGCCCCGTTCGCTCTCACAGAGAGCCTACCTGCAGACATTACGTGTGTATGTTTCCTGTCAGAATCTCTTCACCCTGACCCGATACTCCGGTTTCGACCCGGAAGTAGATGTCTCAGGAGTAGACCTGGGTACCTATCCGGTGACCCGTACCGTAAGTTTTGGTGTAAATGTAAAATTCTGATCCCATGAAAAAGAGTAAAATGAAACACATCGCATATATCGGATTAGTATCCGTCCTGACCTGCCTGGCCTCGTGTTCGGACTTTCTGGACAAAGTTCCTTACGAAGATCCCAGCGCGGAAGCACTGAAAGACGAGGCTTCGGCCATCGCATTAGTCAATGGAGCCTATCAGCCGCTGCAACGTCCCAAACTGTACAACATGCGTATCTGGACATTGGATATTGTTGCCGGCAACAGCGAAGTGGGTGCCGGGGGTGGTACCGACGGTATAGAGACAGTGACCTTAGCCAACTTTGTAGCCACCGCCGACAACGCAGCCGCATTAGATATCTGGAGAGGGCCCAATCCGGGCATCCTGTATTGCAACACCATCCTGGAAAGCATACCGGAAATGAATATCAGCGAATTCCTGAAAAACAGATGCCTGGGAGAAGCCCGTTTCCTGCGCGCGCACTACTACTTCCTGTTGGTGCAGTTGTTCGGAGATGTACCCATGACCATCCATACCGTGGGGCCGGACGATGATCTGCTCCCCGCCCGGACAGACCAGTCAACGATCTACAACGAAGTCATCATTCCCGATCTGCTGGCGGCCATTGAACTGCTGCCTGTGCGGGAAGAGTATGCAGGCAGCGACATCGGACGCGCTTCCAAAGGAGCCGCCGCAGGCATGCTGGCCAAAGTGTACCTGACCCTGGGCATGTATGAAGAGTGCGTAGAGATGTGCGAACTTGTAGAGAGTCTGGGATACGTGTTGAATCCGGACTACAGCGACTGCTTCGGTGGAGAGGAGAGAAACAAGAATACCGCGGAATCTCTCTTTGAAGTACAGTATTACGGCCTCACCAATGCCGACTTCTGGAGCGATGAGAACCAGGCCTGCTGGCTAAGCACCTATATGGGTCCCAGGAACTCCGGATGGGTGGGCGGAGCCTACGGCTGGAACCAGCCTACACAGGAATTCGTATCTCAGTACGAAGAGGGAGACCTGCGCAAAGACAAAACCATCCTTTACGAAGGTTGTACGCCGTTCGAAGGAAATACGTATAAGTCTACCATGTCCAACACCGGATACAATGTACGGAAGTTCCTTATACCGTTGTCGGTCTCTCCGGACTACAATACTAACTCTGCCAGTGTCGTCGTATTGCGTTTTGCCGATGTATTGCTGATGAAAGCCGAAGCACTGAACGAACTGGGACGTACCTCAGAAGCCGAAACCCCGCTCTACCAGGTACGCCAGCGGGCCGGACTCACCAACCGCAACGATGTAGAGGATCTGTCTGAGGACCAGATGCGGGAACTGATCCGGAAAGAACGCAGGCTCGAACTGGCCTTCGAAGGACACCGCTGGTTCGATATGATCCGCTGGGACAACGGACAATACGCGCTGGACTTCCTGCATTCCATCGGTAAGATCAACGCGGCACGGAAACACCTGCTGTTCCCGATCCCTCAGAAAGAACGGGACGCCAATCCCAACCTGACACAGAACCCCGGCTATTAATTTAAAAAAGAGACGATCATGAAACTACATAAATTACTTTTCCTGCTGACAGGAATGGCTCCGGTCTTCATCGGATGTGCCGATGACGATTACCGGGAATTGAACAAAGGCAACACTCCGCTGGAATTATCGGTATCGGAAACCCACCTCGAACTGGATGCCAACAACCCGCAGGTAGAGGCGTTGCAATTTACCTGGACCACCGGCTCCAATCACGGGACCAATGCCGGGATCAGTTATACGTTCCAGCTGGATATACAAGGCAATGATTTTGCCGGAGGTATCACCGAAGAGCTGGGCAGAGAGGTATATGAGAAGACGTACACACACGAAGAACTGAACGATCTGTTGCTGAATGAGTTTGGTATATCTCCCCTTTCAGAAGTCACCTTAGAAAGCCGGGTGACAGCTACGGTTGCATCCGATCAGGTAGAACCGCAAGTCTCCAACACCCAAAGCATCACTATCCGTACCCACCGTCCCATCACTCAGACGCTGTACCTGATAGGAGGCGCTACACCCAACGGATGGAGTGCAGACGATGCTACGGAAATGAGAGCCGTGACCAACACCCCAAAAGCCTTTACCTGGACCGGAAACCTGACCGCAGGCAGCTTCAAGTTCATTACCACCCTGGGAGCATTTACCCCTTCTTACAACAAAGGAGAGAGTGACCACAAACTCTATTACCGCGAAAGTGAGGATGATCCCTACGATGAGCCTTTCGGGATCACCGAAGCAGGCACCTATACCATACAGGTCAACCTGATTACGCTGGCCGTTAGCATAGTCCGGGAAGAAGGTCCGGAGTACTCCGAACTGTGGTTTACAGGAAACGCGACAGACTGGGATTTCGAACCCATGACAGCAGACCCGCTCGATCCGTTTGTATTCCGTTACAATGCCGACCTGGCTGCCGGGGGAGAATTCAAAATAGGTACCGTTGCGGGTAACTGGGATGCTGTCTTTTTCCGTCCGCCGACAGACCAGACCTCCGAAGGTACAGGCCTTGCCGTAGACAAATGGGCCGGAGATCCGGACTATAAATGGAACATCAGCGGAGGTGTTTATAAGATCACCTTAGATACCCGTGAGATGAAGATCGATATGGTTCCTTTTACACCTTACAGCACGGTCTACATGGTGGGCGATGCCACGCCACAGGGATGGGACATAGGCAATGCCACGCCGCTGACCGCGACATCGGACCCGTTCGTATTCACCTGGACAGGTACGCTGAACGCAGGGGAACTGAAATTCAACTTAGACAGACAGGACGACTGGAACGGAGCCTGGTTCCTGGCCGATGAGCCCGACAAGGCTCCCACCGGAAAGACAGAGACCATGATCTACCACTATCCGGGTGCCGGAGTAGATTACAAATGGAAAATACCTGCTGCCGCTACCTACAGCATCGAACTGGATCAGCTGAAAGAAACAGTGCGCATACAAAAACACTAATATCGTTCCGGGAGAAGCAGATCCTGTAACCCGGTTACGGGATCTGCCCCTTCAAATAAAAAACCATGAAAAAACAAATCCCATCCATAGCCCTTATCCTGGGTTTCGGCCTCTTTGCTGCCTGCGAAGACTTCTACGACACCCAAAACGATCCTGTTACCTACGGAGACAGCTATCTGAGCATCGACCTGGAAACCGACAAAGCCGTCTATACTCCGGGCGAAACAGTGCGCTTCACCTTGCAGGAGATCCCCGGCACACAGCCTGCGGTACGCTACTCGCACCTGGGAAAGGTGCTCCACGAAGAGCCGCTCACCTCCGGTTCCTGGAGCTGGACACCTCCGGCAGAAGACTTCAAAGGCTACTTAGTGGATATCTACGAAACCCTGGAAGGCAACGAGCAGATCTACCACAGCATTGCCGTGGATGTCTCTTCCGACTGGAAAAAATTCCCCCGCTACGGCTTCCTCTCTTCGTACGGCAACCTGACAGGGAATCAGATCGGTCGGAACATCCGCACGCTCAACCGCCACCACATCAATGGCATACAGTTCTACGACTGGATGTACGATCACCACCGTCCATTGGCCGGCACTGCGGACAATCCCCTGGCTTCGTGGCCCGACCTGATCGGTCGTACCAATTACCTCTCTACCGTACAGGGGTATATCGGAGAGGCGCATCAGAGAGGGATGAAGACTCTATTCTATAACCTCGCTTTCGGCGCGCTGAGCAACGCGGCATCCGACGGTGTGCGTGAAGAGTGGTACCTGTTCACAGATACCCACCACTCCGACAAAGACAGCCATACACTGGATGCTCCCTTCCGCAGCAGCATCTATCTGACCAACCCGGCCAATACCGAATGGCAGGCCTACCTGGCAGGAAGACATCAGGATGTATATAAGGTATTTGATTTCGACGGATACCACATCGACCAGTTGGGCAACCGGGGTACCGTCTACGATTACGACGGTCGGCAGGTGAAGCTGGATGAAAGTTACAAAGGATTTATTACTGCCATGAAAGCGGCGAACCCGGACAAGCGGCTGGTAATGAACGCGGTGAGCCAGTACGGACAGTCGTACATCGCCCAGGCGGAGGTAGACTTTCTGTATACAGAGGTGTGGGACGAAAGCAAGACCTTCGGGCAGCTGGCACAGGTCATCACAGACAATCTGGCCTACAGCGATAACACCCTCAACACCGTGCTTGCCGCCTATATGAACTACGCGCGGTCCAACAGCGTAGGGTATGTGAATGCCCCAGGCATTCTCCTGGCCAATGCCGTGATCTTCTCTTTCGGAGGGGCTCATCTGGAACTGGGAGAGCATTACCTGGCCAATGAGTATTTCCCCAACTCCAACCTGCAGATGCGAACCGGGCTCCGGGAAGCCCTGGTACACTATTACGATTTTCTGGTGGCCTACCAGAACCTGCTGCGCGACGGAGGTACATTCGCTCCCTTTACGGCCCGATCGGTGGATGGCAAACTCTCCCCTGCCCAGTGGCCCGCGTCGCAGGGGGAAGTGGCTGTCTGCGGAAAGAAGATGCCAGGCAGAGACGTAGTACACCTGCTCAACTTCTCCAACGCCAGTTCCCTGGAATGGAGAGATACCAACGGTACGCAGACAGAGCCCGTGGAGATTACAGACGCACAGATCTGCCTCACTGCTTCCGGCAACATATCCCGGGTATGGATGGCCTCTCCCGACTTCAACCAGGGAGTCGCCATACCCCTGACCTTCGTCCAGACAGGCAATGAGGTGATTCTGACCCTGCCTGCGCTGAAATACTGGGACATGATCGTTCTTGAATATGAACCGGATACCTCCATAGGCACATGAAATACCTTATATATACATTCACTATCCTGATACTGATCCCGGCAAAGGTCTGGGCACAATCGGAACTACAGCCCGGAAATTGTACCTCTTACACCCGTGAAGCCAACCGTTTCATCTTCCATACCAGCGAAGGGGCGGGTCTCCGCATGGATATAGAATCTCCTTCCGTGGTCCGGATCTGGTTCGACCCCGCCAGCCGGTTTGTCCGTACCAACGAATCCTTTGCCGTAGTGCCTCAGGAACCGACAGAGGTAGAAGGACTGCACATCAACGACGAGCCTTCCTGTTACGAGATCTATACTTCCCGGCTTCGCATACGGCTCAACAAAGAGCCCATGCAACTACAGATCTTTGACAAGTGGCAGCGACTGCTCTTCAGTGACTACAAGTCGGCAGGGCATGTCAACGATGCTACCGCCAGAAAGGCATACAAAGCGTTAAGGCCCGATGAACAGTTTTTCGGACTGGGAGAAAAGACCGGACCGCTCAACCGCCGCGGACGCTCGTACAAGATGTGGAACAGCGACCGTCCCTGCTACAGTGTCAACGAAGATCCGCTCTACAAGAGCATTCCTTTCTTTATGAGCAGCTATCAATACGGCATATTCCTCGACAATACCTACAAGACAGAATTTAAGTTTGGTACCGAATCGGACGAATACTATTCATTTGAGGCTCCCGACGGAGAGTTTATCTACTATTTTATCTTCGGTAAGGATTACAAAGAGATCATGAGCCAGTACATCACCCTCACGGGGCAGCCCATCCTGCCACCCAAATGGGCACTGGGCTTCTCGCAATGCCGCGGACTCTACACCCGGGAAGACCAGGCGCTGGAGATCGCCTCCGAATTCCGGCGTCGCCAGATCCCGTGTGATATCATCTATCAGGACATTGGCTGGACCCAATGGCTGCAGGATTTCGAATGGCGCCGGGAGAACTATACTTCTCCGCGGCAGATGCTTGCTGCACTCCGGGAACAGGGCTTCAAAATGATCCTTTCGCAGGACCCTGTCATCTCCCGGGCCAACCGCGAACAGTGGGAAGAGGCCGACAGCAAAGGCTATTTTGTCAGAGACAGCCGTACCGGAAAGTCGTACGATATGCCCTGGCCCTGGGGCGGGAATTGCGGGGTGATAGACTTCACCCTGCCCGGGGTGGCCGACTGGTGGGGAGCCTGGCAACAAAAACCATTAGACGATGGCGCGCACGGTTTCTGGACCGATATGGGCGAACCTGCCTGGAGCAACGAAGAAGACCTGGACCGCCTCTATATGCAGCACCACCTGGGGATGCACGACGAAATACACAATGTATATGGCCTTACCTGGGACAAAGTGGTGAAGGAACAGTTCGAGAAACGCAATCCCAACAAACGTGTCTTCCAGATGACCCGGGCAGCCTATGCCGGACTGCAACGGTATACATTCGGGTGGACGGGAGACAGCGGCAATGGCAACGATGTACTGGAAGGATGGGGACAGCTACAGAACCAGGTGGCTGTGAGTATCTCGGCCGGTCTGGGAGGGATCCCGTTCTTCACCACCGATATCTCCGGCTATTGCGGAGACATCACGGACTATCCGGCCATGGCCGAATTGTATACCCGCTGGATGCAGTTCGGGATCTTCAACCCGCTGAGCCGGGCCCATCACGAAGGGGACAACGCGGCAGAGCCGTGGATGTTTGGCCCGGTGGCCGAGAAGAACAGCAAAGCGGCTATCGAACTGAAATACCAACTTTTTCCCTATCTGTATACCTACGCCCGGCAAGCACACGATACCGGACTGCCCATTGTCAGAGGACTCTTTATGGAGTATCCCTACGACGAGCAAGCTGTACAGACGGAAGATCAGTTCTTCTTCGGAGAAGAGATCTTAGTGGCACCTGTCCTGAAAAAGGGAGAACGGGTCCGGAACCTATACCTGCCCGAAGGGGAGTGGATAGACTTCAACGATAAACGGACGGTGTACCCGGGCGGTCAGAAGATCTCCTACCGCGCACCGTTGAGTGTCATCCCTATGTTCGTCAGAAAAGGCTCCATTGTACCGATGATGCCTGTGATGCAATACATCCACGAGAGGAAAGACTACCCATTGCTGGTGCATATCTTTCCCAACTACGAAGACGAGTCGGCCCGTTTCGAACTCTACGAAGACCAGGGAGAGGACCTGGGCTACCAGCAGCAGATCTGCGCGCGGACCCGCTTTGTATGTACCACGCTCGACAAAGGATATCACACGCAGATAGCATCCCGTGACAACGGTTTCACCCCCTCCGACCGGAGAAACATAGTGCTTGTCTATCACCTGGAAGAGAAACCGCAAGGTGTACATATAGACAATCAGCCCGTGCGGCAAACGGAAGAACAGCAACTGACTGCTCTGCAGGAAAGCGACTTTTCTTCCCTCCTGTGGTCGTGGAACGAAGAGACGCGGGAATGCCGGGTCAAACTACCCGATCGCAGAACCCATACGGAAATTTCCATCCATTAAATACAACATCGCATGAAAAAAAGTCTTTTATTAATACTATTCATTCTGCTGGCAGGCACAGGCAGGGCACAGGAGCTGCACTCGCCCGACGGGAACCTGCAGATGAAATTCGCCCTGACACCAAAAGGAGAACCTACCTACCAGCTCCATTACAAGGGGCAGGAGGTGATCCGTCCCAGCAAACTGGGACTGGAACTGGTGGGCCATACCACCAAAGTAGAGTTTGGCTCGGAAATGGATGTCCGTTCGGAAACAGCCGATCCGAAAACCTCCCTGTACGACAATTTCACCTGTACAGACCAGCAGACCGATACCTTCGACGAGACCTGGCAGCCGGTCTGGGGCGAAAACCGGGACATACGTAACCACTACAACGAACTGGCCGTCACCTTGCGACAGCAGGATACGGACAGAGAGATGCGGATCCGCTTCCGGGTGTTTGATGACGGAGTGGGATTCCGCTACGAATTTCCCCGGCAGAAAGAGTTGATCTATTTTGTAGTCCGCGAAGAGCATACACAGTTTGCCCTCACCGGCGACCATACCGCCTGGTGGATACCGGGCGACTACGACACACAGGAGTATGACTATACCTCTTCCCTACTGTCGGAGATCCGCGGACTGATGCAGGAAAAGATCACTCCCAATGCTTCGCAGACGCCTTTCTCCCCCACCGGAGTGCAGACCGCGCTGATGCTGAAAACAGATCAGGGGCTCTACATCAACCTGCATGAGGCGGCGTTGCTGAATTATGCCTGTATGCACCTGGAACTGGACGACCAGGACTTTGTGTTCCGGTCGTGGCTCACTCCGGATGCCAACGGCACCAAAGGACACCTTCAGGCACCCTGCCACACACCATGGCGCACGGTGATCGTAAGCGACGACGCGCGCGACATCCTGGCATCCAACCTGACACTGAACCTCAACGATCCCTGCCGCATCGAAGATACCTCCTGGATCAGACCGGTGAAATATGTAGGGGTATGGTGGGAGATGATTACCGGCAAAAGCGAATGGTCTTATACGTACGACCTACCCGGTGTGGAACTGGGTGTGACCGACTACTCCCGGGTGAAGCCTCACGGTCGTCACGGAGCCACTACGGAAAATGTGAAAAGATACATCGACTTCGCCGCGGAACACGGATTCGACGCGGTGCTGGTAGAGGGATGGAACGTGGGCTGGGAAGACTGGTTTGGCAATTCCAAAGATCATGTATTCGATTTCCTGACTCCCTATCCGGATTTCGACCTGGAAGGGATCAGAGACTATGCGGCCTCCAAAGGGGTGAGTATGATGATGCACCACGAGACATCGGGTTCCGTACGCAACTACGAACGCCACCTGGATGCTGCCTACCGGTTTATGAACGCGAACGGCTATCCTTCGGTGAAATCGGGCTATGTAGGCAATATCATTCCCCGGGGCGAATTTCACTACAGCCAATGGCTCAACAATCATTACCAGCATGCCATAAAGAAGGCCGCGGAGTATAGGATCATGGTCAATGCCCACGAAGCTACCCGACCAACCGGTATCTGCCGTACCTGGCCCAACCTGATCGGTAACGAATCGGCCCGGGGAACAGAATACCAGGCTTTCGGCGGCAGCAACACCAATCATGTGACTGTATTGCCCTTCACCCGTCTGACCGGCGGACCGATGGATTATACACCGGGGATTTTCGAAATGGATATAGAAAAGATCAATCCCGGCAATCAGTCGCACGTCAACAGTACGCTGGCCAATCAGCTGGCCCTGTATGTGACGATGTACAGCCCGTTGCAGATGGCCGCCGATCTGCCGGAAAACTACGAACGCTTTCCGGACGCGTTCCGGTTCATCAAAGACGTAGCCCTGGACTGGGACGAAAGCCACTATCTCGAAGCCGAACCGGGCGAATACATCACCGTAGCCCGCCGGGCCAAAGGTACTTCCGACTGGTTTATAGGGAATGTAGCCGGGGAGAACGGCTATACTTCCCACCTGTCGTTCCACTTCCTCGAACCGGGGAAAACGTATGTGGCTACCATCTATTCGGATGCGAAAAACGCGCATTATAAAACCAATCCGCAGGCGTATGAGATCCGGCAGGTAGTAGTCAACCAGACTTCCAGGCTCAGACAGTCATCGGCTCCCGGTGGCGGATATGCGATCTCTGTGAAAGAGGTAACCGATAAAAGTCAGACAAAAGGGTTGAAAAGATTGTAACAAGGAGCTCCCACAGTCCCTCTCCGGAGAGTAGACCGGAGACCACATACCCGTCGGAAGATCGTAACGGATCGGTTCCGACGGGTATTTTTTTGGAAAAGTGTCATCAGGCATAGGTTTTGATCGGTTCTCTTTGCCAGATCATCTGATTTACAACTAAACTGTATTTGCAGCCAAATGAATTACAGATGAAACGTTTACAGACTATTTGGGAACATGTATGAATTACGATATAGGATTGAACAGACAAATACCCTGACTTCTTATATAAATCTCCTAAAATGCTGTAAATATGCTAACGCACCCGAGGTTGTCTCAACATAGAAAAATCAGGGTACTTCACCGTCCTGGAAGAACGATCGATTTCAGCCCGGGGTAAGGCGAAGCCCAGGGAACCGAAGCAAGCTGCCACACCTTGTATAAAAGAGGAAGAAAAATAAGGAATGCTGCAAGTACGACCGAAATTGAAGAGTTATCATTTTTCTTCGGTCGTACTTGCAGCACTCCTTTGTATGTGCGGTTCGCACCCCAGGACGGCATCAGACTACACTGCGCTTCCTCTTCCTTGCCCTCGGCCAGGATCGGCCAGCCCTCCAGGATGAAAAGAATCACTTATATTCACTACATAAGCTGTCACATCATAGATTTCACCTTATTGGAATCCCTATAACAGACAGGATATGTCCTTTCGAATCGCAATGAAACTTCATTGGTGTCTTAAAAAAGAACAACAGGGAAACTATCCGCATATAATCGATCCATATGTACATTCTGATCTGTTGGATACAGATTCTTTATACAGACCACTATAGGTACATTGCCCAACAAGATCGGGCATAAAAAAAGAAGGGAAACATCCTCTTTTCAGAAGTGTTTCCCCTCTCCCCTTTCAAAAACAATCAATCCATAACCTT
>JAJBTC010000020.1 GCA_020861095.1 Bacteroides sp. | reverse complement strand
GGGGATGACTATCGTCTGTGGCGATTCACACACCTCCACACACGGTGCCATGGGAGCAGTGGCTTTTGGTATCGGTACCAGTGAGGTGGAAATGGTGATGGCCTCACAATGTATCCTGCAATCCAAACCGAAGACCATGCGCATCACCGTAGATGGCACATTGGGTAAAGGAATTACTGCGAAAGATCTGGCCCTGTATATTATCGCGAAAATGACTACCGGTGGTGCTACCGGATATTTCGTGGAATATGCCGGCGAAGCGGTGCAGAGTTTGTCTATGGAGGGCAGGCTAACACTGTGTAATCTCTCTATCGAGATGGGAGCCCGTGGCGGCATGATCGCTCCGGACGAAACCACTTTTGAGTACATCCGGGGTCGCGAATACGCGCCTGTGGGAGCAGATTGGGACAAGGCTGTTGCCTACTGGAAAACCCTCCGGTCGGATGAAGATGCGGTATTTGATAAAGAGATCACTTTCCATGCCGCAGACATCGAGCCGATGATCACCTATGGAACCAATCCGGGTATGGGCATGGGCATTACTCAGCATATCCCTGCGTTGGAAAGCGAACCGGAAGCCGGACGTATCTCTTACAAAAAATCATTAGACTATATGGGCTTTGAAGCCGGTGAATCGCTGTTAGGTAAGAAAGTAGACTATGTATTCCTGGGGTCCTGTACCAACGGGCGTATCGAAGACTTCCGCGAATTTGCTTCCCTGGTGAAAGGTAAGAAAAAAGCAGAGCATATCGTGGCATGGCTCGTTCCCGGATCCTGGGTGGTAGATCAGCAGATCCGTGAAGAAGGGCTGGATCAGATATTGGAAGAAGCAGGATTTACCCTGCGCCAACCCGGCTGTTCGGCCTGTCTGGCGATGAACGACGACAAAGTACCGGCCGGAATGTATGCGGTTTCTACTTCCAACCGTAACTTCGAAGGTCGTCAGGGTCCCGGAGCACGCACCCTGCTGGCCAGTCCGCTGGTTGCTGCCGCGGCAGCCGTGACCGGGGTGATCACCGATCCGCGTACGTTGCTTTAACCTTACGTTTCACTTAATCAGATTGTACGACAATGAAAGAAAAATTCAATATACTGACATCGACCTGTGTACCCCTTCCACTGGAAAATGTGGACACCGATCAGATCATACCTGCCCGTTTCCTCAAAGCCACCACCAAAGAGGGTTTCGGAGACAATCTTTTCCGTGACTGGCGTTACGACAAAGAGGGAAACAAGATCGACTCTTTTGTACTCAATGATCCTACTTATTCCGGGAAAATACTGGTAGGAGGAAAGAACTTCGGTTCCGGTTCGAGCCGCGAACATGCCGCATGGGCCATTGCAGGCTATGGATTCCGTGTGGTCGTAAGCAGTTTCTTCGCGGATATCTTCCGCAACAACGCCTTGAACAACTTTGTACTCCCTGTGGTGGTGAGCGAAGAGTTCCTGGCCGAATTGTTCGATTCCATCCGCAAAGATCCGAAGACCGAGGCAGAGGTCAACCTCCCCGCGCAAACGATAACCAACAAAGCTACCGGACGCAGCGAATCGTTCGAGATCAATACCTACAAGAAACATTGTCTGGCCAACGGGCTGGATGATATCGATTTCCTGTTGAGTAACAAAGACAAGATCGAAGCATGGGAAGAGCAGTCAAAATAGAGATCATGGATACGACACTCCGCGATGGCGAACAGACCAGCGGAGTCTCTTTCGTACCCCATGAAAAACTAATGATTGCGCGGCTACTGCTGGAAGAACTCAAGGTAGACCGTGTGGAGGTAGCTTCGGCACGTGTCTCGGAGGGAGAATTCGACGCGGTGAAGATGATCTGTGACTGGGCGGCCCGGCGTAATATGCTTCACCGGGTGGAAGTGCTGGGATTTGTAGATGGACGTGCTTCGCTCGACTGGATACAGGGTACTGGCTGCCGGGTGATCAACCTGCTTTGTAAAGGGTCTCTCAAACATTGTACCCATCAGCTGAAAAAGACCCCGGAAGAACATCTGGCCGATATCCGTACCGTATTGGCACATGCCGATGAGATGGATATGGAGGTAAATATCTATCTGGAAGACTGGAGCAACGGCATGAAAGATTCTCCGGAATATGTATTCCGGATGATGGACGATCTGAAAGATACTTCGATCAAACGGTTCATGCTTCCCGATACGCTGGGGGTGCTTAATCCTTTGCAAGTGATCGAGTTTATGCGGAAGATGGTGAAGCGTTATCCGGACAAACATTTCGATTTCCATCCCCACAATGACTACGATCTGGCGGTAAGTAATGCATTAGCCGCGGTACTGAGTGGGGTCAGAGGATTACATACCACCATCAATGGATTGGGAGAGCGTGCCGGAAACGCGCCTCTGGCAAGTATACAGGCCATCCTGAAAGACCAGTTCAACGCGCATACCAACATTGATGAAAGCCGTCTGAACGATGTGAGCCGGGTGGTCGAGTCTTATTCGGGCATCTTGATACCGGCCAATAAGCCGATTGTAGGGGAGAACGTATTTACCCAGGTAGCGGGTGTACATGCGGACGGAGACAATAAGCACAATCTCTATTACAACGATCTGCTTCCCGAACGTTTCGGACGCGTGCGTGAATACGCGCTGGGCAAGACCAGCGGCAAAGCCAATATCCGGAAGAACCTCGAAAGTCTGGGACTGGAATTGGATGAAGATTCCATGAAGAAGGTGACCGAGCGGATCATTGAACTGGGAGATAAGAAAGAACTGGTAACCCCGGAAGACCTGCCCTATATCATCTCCGATGTACTGAAACACGAAGGGATCAATAGCCGTGTCAAGCTGAAAAGCTACATGGTGACTCTGGCTCACGGACTGAAACCGATGGCCAACGTACGTATAGAGATTGATGGTCAGACCTACGAAGAAAACTCTTCCGGTGATGGCCAGTACGATGCGTTTGTACGGGCACTCCGGAAGATATACAAGCAGACCCTCGGACGTAAGTTTCCCATGCTCATCAACTATGCCGTGAGCATTCCTCCCGGTGGTCGTACCGATGCTTTTGTGCAGACCGTGATCACCTGGAGCTTTGAAAACAAAGTATTCCGTACTCGTGGTCTGGATGCCGACCAGACGGAAGCGGCCATCAAGGCAACGATCAAGATGCTGAATATTATAGAGAATTGATAACAAAATAAATCATGACGGATCCCGACAAGTCAGTTCAAACAGTTTGCCGGGATCAGTCTTACCCCATTTAAAGTATGAAATTGAATATTGCAGTCCTCCCGGGCGACGGGATCGGTCCGGAGATTGTGGCAGCGGCATTAGATGTCACAAAAGCGGTTTGTGAGAAGTTCGGACATGAGTTGACGTATGAATATGGTATCTGTGGAGCAGATGCGATAGATAAAGTGGGCAATCCCTATCCGGAGGAAACACACGAATTGTGCATGAAAAGTGACGCCGTATTGTTCGGTGCTGTGGGCGATCCGCGGTTCGACAACGATCCTTCGGCCAAAGTACGTCCCGAGCAGGGATTGCTGGCTATGCGTAAAAAGCTGGGATTGTATGCCAACATCCGTCCGGTGACTACTTTTGAAAGTCTGATCCATAAGTCTCCGCTGCGTGCCGATCTGGTGAAAGGAGCCGACTTCATGTGCATCCGTGAGCTGACCGGAGGCATGTATTTCGGTCGTCCGCAGGGACGTAGCGAAGATGGTAATGTAGCCTATGATACCTGTGTGTATAGCCGCGAGGAGGTAGAACGCATTGTGACGTTGGCCTATGAATATGCCATGAAACGCCGCAAAAAGCTCACCATTGTAGACAAAGCCAATGTATTGGCCACTTCCCGTCTGTGGAGAGAGGTATCGAAAGAGATCGAACCCCGCTATCCGGAAGTAGAAACCGAATATATGTTTGTAGACAATGCGGCCATGCGGCTGATCCAGTGGCCCACTTCCTTTGATGTGATGGTGACCGAGAACATGTTCGGAGATATCCTTACCGATGAAAGTTCGGTAATCACCGGATCTCTGGGGCTGCTGCCTTCCGCATCCATCGGTACCCATACTTCGGTATTTGAGCCCATCCACGGTTCGTGGCCACAGGCTGCGGGACAGGATATCGCTAACCCTCTGGCTACTGTATTGTCGGCTGCCATGATGCTGGAATATGCTTTCGACCTGAAAGAAGAGGCTGCCCTGATCCGTCAGGCGGTAGACGCTTCCATGGATAAAGGGATACGTACCGGAGATATCCAGGTAGAAGGAGAAAAAGCCTACAAGACCTCCGGAGTGGGAGCCTGGTTGGCAGACTATGTGCGTAATGCCTGAGAAAGTGCAAACATAATTCCGATGAAAGGGAGGTGTTTTTAACGCTTCCCTTTTTTAGGGTATATACACCGGAGCCAACTCTATTTGTATTTCCCCGCCATACGGATCAAATTCAAAAATGATCTTATCCGCAGATTCATAGACCGGAAGGTTCTTTGCATCTTGCCGGACGCCTGAGATCTCCCTGCCTTGTTTT
Organism: Bacteroides sp.; assembly: GCA_020861095.1. Classification (GTDB taxonomy): domain Bacteria; phylum Bacteroidota; class Bacteroidia; order Bacteroidales; family Bacteroidaceae; genus Bacteroides. Next base: position 1,418 of record JAJBTC010000020.1, on the reverse strand, counting down.
TCCACGACCAATGTCAGAGGCTCGTTAAACAGCTCTTTATCCAGAAGCAGTTCCGGCAAGACTGTCCATGAATGATCTGTTTCTGTGATCTGTAAACGGATCTGTTTCTGTGCTTCTGTGTATGCCGACACTTCACGGAACGTCCCTACCCATATATGCTCTTCCTGTGCTTTCACTTTATCGAAATGCTCCCACAACACGGCAGGTACCGCAAAAGCGTCATATCCTTCTGTGATGCCATGTATCATAGCTACTCCCCAACCTCCGGAGGAGAGCAGATCTTCTATCCATTGATCCAGTTTTTCGGGAGTAGAAGCAGTGCCGATGCCGTACTCCTGGGTACGGGTACCTACCCGATGGGCAGAAGCAACCCTAAGAACCTCTTCGTTGTATGCATTGTAGGGATAGCAGAATGTCCGGGGCAGAAGGCCGGTTTTTTCCAGAAGGATGCTGTCGTTCTTTTCCATCTCTCTGATGAGTTGCTCACGATCCAGTTTGGTCAGGTTCGGATGAGACCAACTGTGATTAGACATCTCATGTCCTTTGTCTGCCATCTCTTTCACCTGCGACCAGGTAAGCCACCCACCCTCATTGTTCTCAATGAAACCGCCACAGATCCAGAACGTGCCTTTGAACCCGTGTTTCTCCAGCTCAGGCAGTACCAATGTATAATGTTCTTTCATCCCATCGTCAAATGTATAACTGATGGCACAGCGTTTATCCTGTTTGTATCGGGCTACACGGATGGTCGGTTCATGGGTAGTTGTGGCACAGATCTGACTACAGAGCAATATACTTGTAACAAAGGATAAAAGGATCATTCTCATGTTCTTTACAACTGATTTCAAGGTTTGTATATACGGATCTGACCTCAAAGATAAGAAACAGTTTTGATTTTAACTACACCAAAGAGATTTACGATTTACTCCCTTCGGTCATGACCCCTTATTTGACCATTGACATTAAGGAACGTTGACGATTTACGAAGTACGCTTTGAAATTACAGATGATGGTTGATCAACCCTGTCCTCTGTTCCGGGAAATACGATGGCTTTACGTATAGAAAAGTAATCCACGGAGACGCACGGCGTGCATTGGTGTCCCAAATAAATCGTTGACAGTTGAGATCCTATATTTTATTTCACTTATGTATATCCGGTTTTTTACCCGTAGGCTTTCAAACGGTTACATTTCCCCTATATTACTAAATGACATTCATTTACTGCGATTTTCTCTGATTTTCTCTGAAAGCCCGGAGGGCTTTACTGTGCATAACTCTCTCTGAAAGCCCGAAGGGCTTTAATTTGCATAACCCCCAGTGAAGCGTAAGGAGGTCACTGAAAAAGTCCCCGTTTTTTCCTTACTGCTTGTTTTTTGATGGAATCCTTTTCTCTGTCTTTTCTTTTTTAAGGAGTAAG
>JAJBTC010000105.1 GCA_020861095.1 Bacteroides sp. | reverse complement strand
CCAGTTATCTGTCAACGTTTCTTTTGCTTCATCATCCACCAGCAGATCCACAACAGGAACAAACCGACACCTATCGAAATAGACCATAGGACGATCGGACGTTCGATCCACAACGTCTTTCTGTTCTCCATTTCTACCCGTTCCTGCCTGACCAGGGGAAGAGTTGTTTGCAATACAGGCAATTGAGAAGGAATGTCGTTCCGAAAATGTTCGATATCGTATGTGGGGCGGTCGCATTGCTGGTTATCAATGACTACCGTATACTTCTCTCCCGCAGTGAGGTAGGCACACAGGTACCGATCCTGGCCGTAGAACCGGACGGAATCGATTTTCAGTGGCGGACCGTTCTGATTATCTATGCGGAAATAGTTTTCACTGGTGAGCCGCATTGGCTGCAGATAAAAACGATTGTCGCTACCGGAGGAAAGACTGAACGTGAACCGATCGCTACCGGCATACGTTGCCTGACGAAAATAATCGGACGGATGGTTCAGAAAAAAGACGACATCGGACCCAATTTGTGGGATGCCAAAGCCGGGCGTAACAAACAGGTCCACGAAGTTACCCTCCTGTCCGATCAGGTAGGTACAAGCCTTACCAGGTACTACCGAAAGATAATAGACCGCGACGGTTATATAAGTGCCAGGAAACCCAAACCCCATACCTTAATGCCCGCCGCGAAACACTCCTTCAAATTAATGAGTTTATAAAACAGCGATACAACCGCAGCAATATGTACTGCGGGGGATACTGGGTAGAAAGAAAAAAGACAAAAAAGTGGGCAAATTTTTTAATCTGCCCACCTCCGGAATTCTTTCGGAAGTATTTTCTATTTGTTCTTCTTCGGTATATTCTCTTCCACAACCTTCTTAAATGCCTCCGCACAATTTCTGATGTCTTCATATTCCCGGAACTTGCGTCCGGTAAGTCCAACATTCGTCCATTCATCGTAACCCTGGGCATAGATACCCGTATTTGCCTTGTCAAGAAAATCATGAGTAAGTGGTGCAGGCAAATGGTTCAACTGCATCTTGTCTATCATACTTTTAAAATACGCATAATCTCCATCAATAACAAAGCCAAAGTCTGCAGCAATACGGTAAATAGATTCCCAGTGACGTTGTTTGGAGAATACGGATCTCCTGGGGTTATACCCCAACAGCTGTATGATGCATTTTTTAAAGATCTCTATACGTTTTTGTTCCGGCAGATCTTTTATATTCACAGGTTCTGCGACCAGGCTACTATACTCTTCACCGGTATGGATAGCGTATAACCTGGGAGCATCATTAGTCGTAATTGACCCTGACGGCTCCGTGTCATCCGGGGTTGCTTCGTTCACATCGTGTCCTGCCATTTCCAGATCTGTGATAGAGGAACCTGTCGCATAGAAATACATCGTTATGATGATGTGGATGGCTGTGTCTACTTCCTGTTCTGAGGCTGTGGGCGAGATGTGCGATTCGGTATTGCGCCATCCTTTTACTAACAGCAGATATCGGTATAACTGTTGTTTTGCGGAGTTGCTACTGTTTTTTAGATCCCAAAGGCATGTATGAGCGTGGATGACATCTTTCCATGTCGCATTGTCGCCAGCCTTTTGTGGTTGTATTTCCTTGCCGTGCATCAGGTAATAAAGTTTTTTCAGATAGGCTTCAAACTTTGTTACGAGCAGGTTGAATGCTACAAATTTATCTACAATGGTGACTTTCCTTCCATACAGATTGGTGAGTGCGCTTTTAATGAATGTTCCTACGTTGTCAAGAGAATCTACTGATTTTTTTTCAATTACATAGAATACACTGTTCAGTACTTCGTTTGGAGGGCGCATGGTATGAGCTATACCTGACAGGGTGGCGGATAGGATTTCGTCAATTCTGCTTTTGACTTTCTCTATGTTGAGAGGCTGTTCGCTTTCTGCCGGTTGTATGTTGTCTGCCGCTCCTCCGGCCTGCTGTACGGATGATGTCTGTTCTGCCGGAGTGAATTTTTCACCATCACCGAGGTACGCTTTCAGGATCCGTTCCCTGCTGCCGGCATCCAGGATAAAATCTCTAAGGATCTGGTCGGCTTTAGGGATAACGAGACGGGAAGGAACCTCTGCGCCTTCTACCCGGGCAATGAATTCGCGCGTTTTTACCTGGTTCAAGGTCAGTTTCAAGTCTTCAAATTGATTGAACTCGTTTAGGTTTTGTTCATTTACTCCTCTGTTGAGTATATGCTCGAGCTGGCTTGCGTTCAGGCCTGTGGCTTCTACCAGAATCATGATTTGCTTGTGGAGCTCGCGGAGTTGATATTCTGTGATGTAGTCGTAGATAGTCTTACCGGGGGAAAGGTGTAAATCGCCACACTGGATGTCGTGCAGGATAACTGTTGCCGTACGCTGCTCTTTTTGCGAAAGGGTGGCAAAGGTTTTGTGTAACTCTTTCAGGGCCTGTTTGGTGAGTTCGCTTCCGGGTCCGGAGGTGTAGAGGTTCTTTATGAATTTTACAAACTTTGAGTTGATGTATTCTGCATCAATGGTACCTGTACCTGTTTCGGTGATATAGGTGTCAATGGGATAATCGAAATCATTCCCGCTGCCGCCACCTGTCTGCCTGCCTTCAAACAGTTCACGATAGCGTTGCAGCAGCGTGAGATAAGTTTGTTCGTCGAGTTCCATTTTTACGTGGGTATAAGTATCGCCGTGCTGGAATTCATATTCGCTCTTTTCCCATAAGAATCCTTGTAATTTAGCTGCTTCGAGCAGATGGGTCATCTGGCTGAAGTCTTTGGCAAACATGTTCCTGTCCTCACGGGTGTCGGGCAATCGTTCGAAGTTCGCGATCTCATGTGAATGGAAGATATCACGTATGTGCAGGAATCGTTGGTTGATATGGGTGAGGTTGCCTTCCAACTTATCTACAAATATCCCGAGCGGACGGTCTACATACACTTCCAGTGCGTTGTGGATGTTTTGCTCCATGGTGTAAGGGAAGGAGTAGTAGCGGATGATGCCGAAAGGTTTGTCGGGTCCGAACAGGCGGTTGGTGCGCGAGAAGGATTGGATGAGGTCGACATAGGTCATTAATTTGTCTACGTAGAGTGTGTTTACCCATTTTGAGTCGTATCCTGTGAGCATCTGTGTAACTACGATGAGGAGGTCTATTTGCTGGTCGTGGTCGTGTTCTATGCCGATATAGGGTTTTTTGTGGGCCAACCGCTTTGCTACGTCTTTTTTGTATTTTCCGTAGGTGGAGAGTTGGAAGGTTGTTTTGTATTTTTGGTTATAGTCGCCGAGCATTTCCAATAGGGCGTCTTCTTTGACTATGCCGCCATCGGAGTTGTCAATGTTGTTATCGAACAGGGCCACTACGTTGAGTGAAGGATATTGGTCCCTGAATATTTTGTAGTAGGCGATGGCTTCGGGTATGTTTTGTGTTGCCAGGACCCCGTGAAATTTGCCGTTCTTACTTACTTGCTCACGGTTATTTACGATATCGGCTGCCACAGCCTGATGGTGAATATCCTGTTGATAGATGTCTCTGGGCAGATAGTGTTCGATACCACGTTTGGTTTCGCCGCCTTCTGTGTAGGTGGCGGGCATCTGCATTTCATCTATGAATTTATTATAGATGGCCATTTTTGCTTCATCGCCTTCTATCTCTTCGATGTGTTTTACATTTAATTGGGCGAAGGCTGCTTTTTCGCGTAGCTCGTTGTCATCGTAGGTGTTTACACGGTATACATCAAAGCCTAATACGTTGCGGTCGGGTATGGCATTGGCAATGGTGTATTTGTGGAGCATGTCTCCAAAGAGTGTTTCGGTCGTGATTTCGTGGTGGGCATTTTTTTCGAATACGGGTGTACCGGTGAAGCCGAAGAGTAGTGCGCGGGGGAAGGTGTTTTTGATCCTGACCAGCATCTCGCCAAATACGCTGCGGTGGCACTCGTCGATGATGAACACGAGGCGTTTGCGGCCAATGGTGTCAATTTCTGCCTGTGAGATGCCGTGGCCGGAGTTGATGTTGGACATCTTTTGGATGGAGGTTACGATCAGACGGTCGTCTTTGTCGGTACTTTGGAGTTTGCTCAGCAGGATGGCTGTGTTTTGGGTGTCTTGTACAGCTTCGTCTTCGCCTGCGAAGCCCCGGTATTCGTCGAGCGATTGTGTGCTCAGTTCGATGCGGTCCATCAGGAATACTACTTTTTCGGCATCGCCTGAGTTGGCTATCAGTTGTGCTGATTTAAAGCTGGTCATTGTCTTGCCTGAACCGGTGGTGTGCCAAATGTAACCGCCCCGGTGTTGGTGGGTGTCCCAGTTGGTATTGTGTGTTACATCGTTTATTTTGTTGACTGCAAAATATTGGTAGCTGCGTAGTACTTTGAGTGTTTTGTCTTTATCGTCGGCAATGGTGTAGAAGCCTACGAGCTGGTGTGCCATGGGGATGCTGAGCAGGTCGGCGACTACGCGTCCCCAATCGCTTATGATGGTGTTGTTATAGTCTGCCCAATGGAAATAGTATTCGGGTTTGAAGTTCTCTTCTGCACCGGGATTGGCAAAATAGAGGGTTTCTTCGGGGGTCATGGCTACGAATATCTGTACCATTTTGAAGATGCCGCTACTGAATACGCCTTCGTGGGTGTAACGTTTGATTTGGTAGGTTGCCTGGCTGACGTCTACCCGTGAGCGTTTGAGTTCTATGTGGATGACGGGCATACCGTTGATGAGGAGCATGACGTCGCCCCGCCGGTCGCCGGCTAATGGATGGGAGGCTTTGAACCGGGGCTGCCGGGCTATTTGATAGCGGGTTTGTCCGGCACTGATTTCGGTAGCATCGAATATTTTGAGGTATACATCCTTGCCATAGTTGTTGGTGTCGGCCGGGTTGTCCCGCCTGATGCATACTTGTTCGCCGTTGATGAGTTTATTTACGGCATACGGGCTGTCACAACTGTTCACCTGATGGATGATCTGTTGCATTTCGCTTTGGGCCAACGGGGCATTACCCAGTTTGGAAATGTCACGGTTGTTGTTATAGATGATGGCTGCCCAGTTGTTTACGAGGTCGTCTTCGGTGGGTCGCTCGATTACGTTACTTTCCCAACCGTGATGGGACAGACGGTCGACAAGTGCTTGTTCAAAAATACTTTCTTTTACGAAGTATTGTGTGTTGGCTGTATCGTTAAGCATATATTGATTTGAATTACCGGGTTATACAAACATTTTGTCTAAGCAGGCGGATTTGATTTGCTTTAGCTTTTCAAGACGCTGGGTTTCTAAGGAGATTTGGGTGTCGAGGGAACGGAAGAAATTGGCTATTTGCTGCTGCTCGTCTAAGGTGGAAGGAATCCATATTAAACCAGTAAGAACCATTTCATCGTTAATATTCATCGTGTTTTTTGCGCCTTTATTTACAAGCGGACGTATATATGCATTTAATCTCCATTCAGGGTCAAAATAGTAATGTATATATTCGGCTGCTGTTCCTTCTTTTACCTTATATATTGCATATAAAACTGACACTATACCTGTTTTATTCATATTCTGCTTAATTATACCGAATGGCTTTGATTTTAAAGGAGACTTTGTGTACACAATTTCACCTGTTCTCAAAACTCCATAATTAGATACAGATTTACCAGCATAACTTCTTCCTAACAACTCTATTTGATTCATTACTCCAAAATCGTCAGAAACAGAAAGCACATCATTGCGTCCATAAATACCATCTAAATTTCTATCCTTAGAAACCTCTAAACAATCACTCAATTTCTTTTCTGCCCATTCCCCCTCAAATCCTTTGAATCTGACGCGCGGCTTCGTTTCGCCTGCTTGTGGAAACATAGATTGAAGAGATGCAGCTTTCAATTGCCTGAGTGAGGAAATTTTTTTCGTTGTCGCCTTAATTAATAAATTAAGTGATTTGAAATAGTAACCCAATTGTTGCTCTTCCTGTAAATCTGGAGGGAATGAAATAAACTGTTTAGATAATTG
>JAJBTC010000025.1 GCA_020861095.1 Bacteroides sp. | reverse complement strand
ATCCTATCTCGTCCCAGACCTTTCCGGGAGTCTGTAAAACTATAAAGAAGTTATTTAAAAATGCTTTATAAAAAGAATTTCCAAAAGTGAAAAGGCAATAAAAAACAGACAATCAACCAGACAACGGAGAAATAATAAATTTATTAAGTATATTTGTCCCTACGAACAAAATATTTTCTTATATGCACCAGCAATTCCTAAAAGAAATAGAAATGGGCTCCAAAAATGCCCTGGTCAAGAAAAAGATAATCACACATTATATATATAATGGCAGCTCCACGATCACCGATCTGTCCAGGGAACTGGATCTGAGTGTACCCACAGTCACCAAACTGATCGGTGAGATGTGCGAAGACGGATACATCAACGATTATGGCAAACTGGAGACGAGTGGCGGCAGGCATCCCAATCTGTACGGGCTCAATCCGGAATCGGGCTACTTCATCGGAGTGGATATCAAACGCTTCTCGATCAATATCGGGCTGATCAACTTCAAGGGAGACATGATGGAACTGAAAAGGAATATTCCCTATAAGTTTGAGAATTCGATAGAAGGGATGAATGAACTGTGCAAACTGATCCTGAACTTTATCAAAAAGCTGACGATAAACCAAGAGAAAATACTCAATATCAATGTAAATGTTTCCGGGCGTGTGAACCCGGAGTCGGGATTCAGTTTCAGTCAGTTCAACTTCGAAGAACGCCCGCTGGCAGATGTACTGACAGAGAAGTTAGGCTACAAAGTGACGATAGACAACGATACGCGCGCCATGACGTATGGAGAATACATGCAGGGATGTGTGAAGGGAGAGAAAGATATTATATTTGTGAATATCAGTTGGGGGCTGGGCATTGGTATCATCATAGACGGAAAGATATACAATGGCAAGTCCGGTTTCTCCGGCGAGTTCGGTCACGTAAGTACCTATGAGAATGAAATCCTCTGCCATTGCGGCAAAAAAGGATGCCTGGAGACCGAAACGTCCGGATCTGCCTTGCACCGGGTGCTTCATGAGCGGCTGCGCGAAGGACAAAATTCCATACTCAGCAACCGTCTCCATTCTGCTGATCCCATCACGCTGGATGAGATCATCACGGCTGCCAACAAAGAAGATATTTTGTGTATCGAACTGGTGGAAGAGATCGGAAAAAAACTGGGCAAACAGATTGCCGGACTGATCAACATATTCAACCCGGAACTGGTGATCATAGGCGGAACGCTCTCACTGACGGAGGATTACATCACACAACCGATCCGGACAGCAGTAAAGAAGTATTCGTTGAACTTAGTCAACAAAGATTCGGCTATCGTCACTTCCAAACTAAAAGATCGCGCGGGCATTGTGGGGGCCTGCATGCTGGCCCGCAGCAGAATGTTTGAATCCTGATTCATGAAAAAGCCTTTCCTACAGAATCTTTCTGAGCTTTGTTGCAGACGATGGGCAGATACCTCTACAATTCACTTAGTGGATCGGTAAAGAAGGCATCGTACATGAAAGGTATCTACCCTGCTTCGATAGATCCTGAGCACTGTATTCCTACCGGATATCGATAAAAGATTTATCAAATTTCTGCCCGTATGCCTCCGAATATTCTCTGGCAAATCTTTCATAAGCCTTTTTGGCCAATGAATGTTTGCCCAAGGCTACATACCCCTGGATGCGCAATTGCAGGGCAAATTCGTTGAGAGGATCGAACCGGAAGATCACCCCGGCTATCCGGAGCGCCAGATCGGGCTGTTCGACACTGTTTATACGGGTCTCCGCATACTGAGTGAATGTGTCAATGATGAAGTCTGAACTTTTGCTTTTGAACCTGTCTAACCATTCGTAATGGGTATCAGCCAACAGAGCTCCTGACTGAGCCACATGGAGGAGTTTGTCTATATCTTCCCGGGAAGTGATCCGGGAAGTCTGGCACAGGTTGATATATTCCAGATAATCTACATACACCGCCTCGTCATTCAGCAGCAATTCCCAACTACCGTTCCGGTTGGTGATCCCGATCTCTCCGACCGACTCGAGCAGGGATCTCAGTTTTCCCATGTTAACGGCACGGTTGTTCTTGGCACTTTGCTCGTTTTTATCAAACCACAGTATCTCCCTGAGTTTCTCGGATGTGATCCCTTTCTCCGGAGTATAGATCAGAAGCAACAGGAACAGTTCCTTCAGCAGAGGGGTAAACTTCCGGGTGATGTTATTTCCCTGGGCATCGTAGATATGAAAGTTTCCGAACAGATAAATGGCACTTTGGACAGGAGGAGTAAATTCCGGAAGTTCACCATTTGCCCGTTGTTCCGTCGCAGGTTCGGCGGGATAGGCAGTTCTCGCCTGTATGTTTCTGATCCGGCGTTTACGTAACTGTACCGCCCCAAAGATCAGAAGATCGATGATCAGTACAAATACAAACCAGTACCAGAAGGTACGGGAGATCCTTCTATCCGAAGTTTGTATAAACCTGATCTGGCTGATCTGTACGGATTGCTGGCCCGTAGCACCCACCACGGGGTCGTTGAGCAGCGGGAAGTTGAATTTATAACCTGCCTGGGGGTCGAAACCCAGATTATCTATCAGGTAGAGCGTATCTCCGACGCTGACATGGAAATTCTTGCTTTGCTGATTGAAAAGGAGCTTGATCTCAAACGAGGAAACCGCTGCCGGGTATTCCGGGACCGGAACAGGAAGTTTACGGATGTTGGTCCGTGAATAAAGGAGCAACTGTTTGGGAGTTCCGACCTGATAATCCAGAAAAAGATTTAAATACTCATTTTCATTGGAGCTGAGCTGCAGGAGCGGAGTGAAGTAGTTGCTTTCTCCGGCATGAAGGCTGACAGTGAACTCCACGCACAACTGCTTTTTCAGATAAAGATACCGGCTGTTGTCGGGCGGAATGGTATCACTGTGTACCACATTCTCCTGCGACATCCCGGAAAGAGGAAACAGCAGAAAGAACAGAAGACTATACAAAAGTATCCCACCCCATCTGAAATGCGATAAATGGCAGTCTGCGGATAGTTTTGTTTCTTTCTCTTCTTTTTTCATCCGTACAAAGATAGTGTTTCCGGCAACGTATAAAAAACCGATTTGTTTTTTAATATTTATATTCTTTTTCCCGATTCCCTGTTCACCAGGCAAGGACTTTCCGGAAATTGATTTATACTGTAAACACGCAAAGAGATGTACGATGTACTGCACCAACGGTCGATGCAGTCCATCGAAGATCGGCGTAGCCAACTAGGCGGTCAGTAAATCTAATTACGATGTACAATTGAACATACGTAAAAGAGTTAAGTTTTAAGTAGTCAGTGATAAGTGTGGGTTTATGGATTCTTTTTAACTTATTTCCGCCTGATACTTAAAACTTATCCCTTAGCACTCACAACTTAATACAGTTCCCTAAAACAATAACCCACCTGTTTCCGCCATCATACCGGCAAAGTCATGCGCAACTCCCTTCACGATTACCCGCTCCCAGTTGAAGGTATACCCTCCGTCGCTACTGATCTGTTGCGACCGATCGTAATAGTGATTTCCACGGGCATACCGGGTCAGTCCCTGCGCATCGGCCTCTTCGGTATGGCGCAGCGAAGAGTCATTGGGATCCGTATCCTGATCTCCGAGTGCTACAATGAGGTGCGAATCGAAAAGATGTCTCAACGTCTGAGCATCCGCGAAGCCGGAATCTTTCAGTCCATACGGATAGGAAATGGCTACATCGGGAACCGTGTACCAACCGGCGTTGGCCGCGATGGCAGTACCCAGATGGGTATTCTGTTTGAAGGTCACGAAACGATGTACAAACTGTGCTCCGGCCGAATGACCAAACATATGATATTTAGTCGTTGTATTGCCCGTCTCGCTTTTGATATATTTCCAGAGTGGTTCAATGACAGAGAATGACCAATGGGATTCATCCACAGGTTGGTTACCATTGTACATATTACCTTCTATATATTCATCCGTAGAATAATAGTCGGTCGGAAATTCCAGAGCCACTACAATCGCTTTCGCGCTTTTCTGACTCCGGAGCCATCCATTCAGATAGTCATTCGCGTTACGTCCCGTTCCCGGAAAGATAAAAACAACGGGCAGATCAGTCATATCACTGTCCGATATGTAAAAGTGCAGTCTGATCGGTTTGTCTTTCAACGGTTCGTAGCCTGTATAGGTAACGATCCCTTTTCCCTGTCCGAAGTCGGTCAGATTATCGTTCTTCTCACTACTGGTCCATTCACAGCCGCCGAGCAGAACAGTCCATAAGCCTGCTGTGAGTATACTGAAAAATTTATTCATTTCTATAAAGGTTTATCCATTATGTATGTAAAGACTGAAAAATCCCGGCCTCCAGGATCCGGTAAAAGAAGGAAAAGGGTTTACGATTTGCTGATGTACGATTGATAAAATGAATATCCACTTGTAATTATACATTTGTAATCATATTCCTATAATCATCCACCTGTAGAGACGCACGGCGTGCGTCTCTACAGCACAAGTCCAATATAAATATAGATGTATATAACATTGTATATAGGTTTTCTATCCTGTTTCTTATATCCAATGAGCCATTCAGCCTACCTCTCAATGATTCCTCCCCATGAATGCAGCATTCCGGATGAAGATACCGATGTCGGACGTATATCGCGGAGACCCAACTATGCGTCTCGTATGTTTGCATATAAAACGGTACACATAGGGATTTACAAACCTATTCTTTCTGTACTTTCAATCGTACATCGTCAATCGTTAAATCGTAAATCTCTTCGCGTCTCTACAGGTAGATGATTGCTCAGGTTACTCAGAAGATCAGCTTCAGTGAGATCTCGGCATTGATCCGTTCGTTGCCTGTCTCTAATTTCGGGTTTTTCAGATAAGAGAAATATCCCTGGCACATGAAACGGTTGTCGATAAAGTATTTCGTCAGAGCCACACCAAACTCATTGGTCTCCGTAAGGATAGATGGCGATACATCTTTGAATTCCGGTTTCACTCTGCTGAAGCGGGCATCTATGCCCCAGCCTTGTCTGAAGAAATATCCGGCCTGGAAATTGTATCCGTCTCCCAGTGCCAGGTATCCGGCAATCTCTCCGGGCAGCAACGGCATATCGGCTGCCGCACTGGTATAGGAACCTTTCAGCGAAGTGGCCGTACTGTTGATATACTCTCCCATCAAGGTGAATCCCTGCCATTTGAAAAGAAGGTCGGCCGATAGTTTCCGCAGCGAAGGATGTTTGCTCTTTCCATTCTCATCGAAGAAAGAGAAATCGCCATGCCCCTCACCTACCGCGTTGCTCGCGCCGTCGTTGTAGCTCCATGCCACTCCTACCGCCAGCTTAGGCTTTTCTTCCCGGGCAAAATCCACACCTACCTCTCCGTTGCCCTGTGAGAAATCTCCCAACGGAAGGATATCCAGACGACCCCCGTATTTCAGCCCCCCTGATCTACATCAATAGAACTGGATCCGAAAGAGTTGCGTCCGTCACCACTGGTCACAGCCACCATCGGGCGGAAGATCACATTCCCGGCCTGCAGGTTGCTTTGCAGGAAGATCCCCAGTTCCCGACCCGTACGGGAGAAGTATTCACTGGCGATACTACGTACCGGCATCGTCAGGTTCCGTTCATGGAACAGCATCTCCCGGTTGTTGGTAAAGGTCTGTTTCTGCCCCACACTCACCGTCAGGTACTGTTTCAGATGATACGCCATCCACGCGTCCATCAGCGGATTGGAATCCGCGAAATTCACATCCAGCAAGAAGCTGTATCTCTTGTTGAGAACCTCCCCTTTCAATGTCAGAAAAGCATTCTGTATACCGAAGTAAGATTCGCTCTCCCCATCCTTTACATTTCTGTATCCTCCGTTGGGTTGTATAAACCCACCGATGTTGAAGCGGTGCTCTCCGTTATTGAGGCTGATGTCTAATCCGCTTCCCAGTTCAAAGCGGGCACTGTTTTTATTCTCCTGTGCCACCAGTGTGGTAGCCGAGAGT
>JAJBTC010000122.1 GCA_020861095.1 Bacteroides sp. | reverse complement strand
TACGATTGAAATTACATTTTGTAAATCTCAATATATTACATTTTAGATGCAAACATACGGGACGCATATAAAATTTATTTATAAACGTATTCACAACCTGAGTTTATCTTACTTTGTGTACAGAGGGGGGATTACCTGTAGAGACGCACGGCGTGCGTCTCCGCGGTGCAGTTCCAACAAAATGGTATATGCCTTCCCATTCGGTATGCCGAGACGCACGCCGTGCGTCTCTACAGGGCACCGGAGCAGTATATACAAGGAATGATGAATTCTACTTATAAGCTTTTAAGTAGTGATTAGGGTAAGTACACAAATAACTTATAACTTAAAACTTACAACTTAGAACTTTCTTCGTATATTTGTAAGCCTGGACAAAAACAATAAGACAAAAAAAATGGAAACAGTATGAGTGTAGAACCGGGAAAATGGGGAGTGATCTACAACCCCAAAGCTGGAACACGGAAAGTGCAGAAGCGCTGGACAGAGATCAAGGAGTACATGGACAGTAAGGGGGTATCTTACGACTATGTACAATCCGAAGGTTTCGGTTCCGTGGAAAGGTTGGCCGGTATCCTTGCCAACAACGGCTACCGCACCATCGTGGTAGTGGGAGGAGACGGAGCACTCAACGATACGATCAACGGGATCATGCACTCCGGAGCCACAGACAAAGAAAACATTGCCATAGGGATTATTCCCAACGGGATCGGGAACGACTTTGCCCAATACTGGGACATGAACCTGGACTACAAATATGCTGTGGATTGTATCATCAACAACCGGCAAAAGAAAATCGACGTAGGATATTGCAGTTACTTCGATGGAAAGCAGCACCAGCGCCGTTATTTTCTCAACGCGGTGAATATCGGTCTGGGGGCACGGGTGGTTAAGATCACCGATCAGACCAAACGTTTCTGGGGAGTCAAATTCATCTCTTATGTATCCGCACTGTTCCTGATGTTTTTCGAACGTAAGCTGTACCGGGTGCACCTGAAAATAAACGGTGAACATATCCGCGGACGGGTGATGACGATCTGTATCGGCAGCGCGCACGGATATGGGCTCACTCCCAGCGCGGTACCTTACAACGGCTGGTTAGATGTATCGGTGATACACCGCCCCAGATTCCTGCAGATCGTATCCGGACTCTGGCTATTGATCCGGGGCAGGATATTAAACCTGAAGGTAGTAAAGCCCTACCGCACCAAAAAGGTAAAAGTATTCCGTGCGCGCAATGCCGCCGTGAATCTGGATGGCCGTCTGCTGCCCAAACATTTCCCTCTGGAAATAGGCATACTACCCGAGTCCACTACGCTGATCATACCCAAATAGCTCTTTACCGGATCTCCTTCCCTGAGATCCGGACAGGAGCATATACGATATTTCCATACAAACAAACTTATTTATATAATGATCCAACAACTCTGTAATCACCCCTCCGGCAATTTCTTTCTTCTGGCCGGTCCGTGTGTCATAGAAGGGGAAGACATGGCTATGCGCATTGCCGAACAGATCACCCGCATGACCTGTAAACTAAGCATTCCCTATGTGTTCAAAGGTTCTTACCGCAAGGCCAACCGTTCGCGTATAGACTCCTTTACCGGGATCGGCGACGAAAAAGCACTGAAGATCCTGCGTAAAGTCAGCCAGACCTTCGGCATCCCTACAGTCACAGATATACATACTGCCGAAGAGGCGGCTATGGCAGCGGAATATGTAGATATCCTTCAGATCCCCGCATTCCTGTGCCGGCAGACCGACCTGCTGGTGGCTGCCGCGCAGACCGGAAAGGTGGTAAACATCAAAAAAGGGCAATTCCTCTCTCCGGGAGCCATGCAGTTTGCCGCGTCTAAAGTAGTGGAAGCAGGCAACAACCAGGTAATGCTCACCGAGCGGGGCACTACCTTCGGCTATCAGGATCTGATCGTGGACTACCGGGGCATTCCGGAGATGAGATCGTTTGGTCATCCGGTCGTATTGGACGTGACCCATTCGCTGCAACAACCCAACCAGACCGGTGGAGTGACCGGAGGAATGCCTCAACTGATCGAAACCATCGCGCGGGCTGGGATTGCCGCAGGAGCTGACGGACTGTTCATTGAGACACACGAAGACCCTTCTGTTGCGAAAAGCGACGGAGCCAATATGCTCCGGCTGGATCTTCTCGAAGCACTACTCACCCGACTGGTGCGTATCCGGGAAGCCATCCGGTAATTTTCCAGAAAAAAATTCACTTCTGTTGTGATTTATCAGTCCGTATCCCGACTGATGGTAACAGATAAATTAAATTTAAAATGATAATGAAACATTTATTTCGTGGCTTATTTGTAGCCGTATGCCTGATATGCGGCTTCGCACAAGTGGCTCTTGCACAGCAGATGCCTCCCATACCGGTGGATCCCGATGTACGTATCGGCAAATTGGACAACGGACTCACCTATTATATCCGCAGGAATACGCAGCCCGAGGAGCGGGCCGACTTCTACATTGCCCAGAAAGTGGGTTCTATCCAGGAAGAACCGGAACAGAGTGGTCTGGCACACTTCCTGGAGCACATGGCTTTCAACGGGACGACTCACTTCCCCGGAGACGCGTTGAAACAGTATCTGGAAACGATCGGAGTGAAGTTCGGAGAAAACCTCAACGCTTATACCTCCGTCGACGAAACGGTATACAACATTACCAATGTACCTATCACCCGCGCGGGAGCCATAGATTCCTGCCTGTATATCCTGCACGACTGGTCTAACGACCTGCTGCTGGAACCGGAAGAGATTGACAAAGAGCGTGGTGTGATCAACGAAGAGTGGCGTACACGCATGAGCGCCGGACAACGCATGATGGCCAAAGCACTTCCGCAGATGTTTGCCGGAACCAAATACGAAGATTGTTTTCCCATCGGAAGCATGGAGGTAGTGAATAACTTCCCTTACCAGACCCTGCGCGACTATTACGAAAAATGGTACCGCCCCGATCTGCAAGGGATCATCATTGTCGGAGACATCGATGTAGAAGATATCGAAGCCAGGATCCGGACCATCTTTGCTGATATCCCGGCCCAGCCCAACGCGGCAGAGCGCATCTATTACCCGGTGAATGACAATGTAGAACCTATCATCGTGATCGAAAAGGACAAAGAACAGCCCTATGTACAAGCTATGTTGTTCAACAAACACGAGGCCACTCCGGACGAGGCCAAAGGAACCCTCGACTACTTGGTGCAACAATATGCGAAAAACATGATCACCACCATGCTCAATACACGTCTGGATGAGCTGAGACAGACTGCCGAACCTCCTTTCATTCACGCCGGTACAGAGGATGGAATGTTCTTTGTAGCCAAAACCAAAGACGCTTTCACCGGATATGTAGTCTGTAAAGAAGACGATATCGCAGGGGGCATTACCACTGTACTCAGAGAGATCGAAAGAGCCCACCGCTTCGGCTTTACAGAGGGTGAATACAGCCGGGCAAAGGCCGATTACCTGCGTCAGCTGGAATCCGCTTTCAACGAAAAGGACAAACGCAAAAACCGCGAATATGTCAACGAGTATGTACGCCATTTCTTAGACAATGAGCCTATTCCGAGCATAGAAGACGAGTATTCCATCATGGAACAGATAGCTCCCAATATCCCGGTAGAAGCACTCAACCAGATGATGGCCCACTTAGTACAGGAAGAGAACCGGGTGATCGTGATCTTCGGCCCGGACAAAGAAGAGATCGCCTACCCCAGCCACGAAGAGATACTCGCGATGATCAAAGGGGTACAGGCAGAAGAGCTGACAGCCTATGTGGATACGGTATCGGACGAGCCTCTGCTGCCTGTGAAGCCTACAGGCGGACAATTGGTATCAGAGAGCTATGACGATCGGTACGGCACCACGGAAATGGTTCTTTCAAACGGTGTGAAAGTCATTCTGAAGAAGACCGATTTCAAAGCGGATGAGATCCTGATGAAGGGTGTCAGCCTGGGAGGGACTTCCCTGTATCCGGACTCGGAAGCGATCAACATCAGCAACATCAACAGTGTAGCGGCCATCGGCGGACTGGGCAACTTCAGCGCAGTCGATCTGGACAAAGTACTGGCCGGTAAAAAAGCATCTGCCAACGTGGGCATAGGAGACAAGACAGAAACGATCTCCGGAAGCTGCTCTCCGAAAGATTTCGAAACCCTGATGGAACTGACCTATCTGCGGTTCACTGCCCCGCGTCAGGACCTGGAAGCATTCGAATCTTACAAAAACCGTACCAAGGCAACGCTGCTCAATCAGGAGATGCGCCCGATGGTAAGTTTCATGGATTCTATCCGCAGCACGGTATATATGAATCATCCGCGTATGAGACGCACCACAGCCGATATGGTGGATCAGATCGATTACAACCGTATCCTGGAAATGTACAGAGACCGTTTCAGCGATGCCAGCGACTTCACATTCATCTTTGTAGGAAATGTAGAACCGGACGAACTGAAACCCCTGATCGTACAATACCTGGGTGCTCTCCCGGCAACCAACCGCCAGGAAACATTCAAGGACAGCGGCATACGCGTGCGCAGTGGCATACATAAGAATGAGTTCCTGAAAGAGCAGGAAACTCCCAAAGCGTCGGTTTTCATTGCCTATAGCGGAACTTGTGAATATTCTCTCAGGAACAAGATCCAAATGAGTATGCTGGATCAGATCTTAGACCTGATCTACACAGAAAAGGTGAGAGAAGACGAAGGAGGTACCTACGGAGTATATGTAGGAGGCTCGTTGGATAAATATCCCGAAGAAGAATTCCTGTTGCAGATCATGTTCGATACCGATCCGGCCCGTAAGGATCAACTGACCGACATCATCCTGAATGAGATCGACGCAATGGTGGCCAACGGCCCGTCGGAAACCGACCTCAACAAAGTGAAGGAGTACATGCAGAAAAAGCATATGGAGAACCTGAAAGAGAACAGATTCTGGCTGGGACTGATCGATGAATATCTCTTCACAGGTACAGATGACTTAGACGGTTACGACGAACTGGTAAACAGCATCACCACCGAAGATATCCGCGCGTTTGCGGCCAGACTGTTTGACCAGAAAAACCGGATTGAAGTAACCATGACCAGCCCGCAGTAAGTTTTAAGTTATAGGTTTTAAGTTATAGGTTGTAGACAACCAGCCTGAAGTTTATTTTCGGATGTTACCAGCCTGGTGTTTACAACTTATTACTTAGAATTTATTACTTATGACTTAAAACTTATAACTCACAACTTATAACTTATCACTTAAAATGCTTTTCAACGAACTACGCAAACAAGGTAAGCTGGCCAACCAGAGACACCCGATGTACGACAAGAACAGATTTGCCAGGTTCTTTATGTACTTTGGAGCGGTTTTCTGGGGAGGATATCTGGTCTTCTTTGGGGTCATGATGGCCAAAGCCCTTTCCACGGCTTCTCATACCGAGGCGTATCACCTGCTCAACAGTGCGCTGGTCTTTATCATGGCACTCGACTTCCTGATACGCTTTCCCTTTCAGAAGACAGCCACCCAGGAGATCAGACCCTATCTGCTGCTTCCCGTCAAAAGAAGACGGATCATTGATTTCCTGCTGATCCGTTCCGGACTGAGCGGTTTCAATCTGATCTGGCTGTTCTTCTTTGTTCCCTTTGCTCTGCTGACCGTCACCCGGTACTATGGGATTACAGGGATCATCACCTACTGCATAGGGATCTGGCTGCTGATGGTATTCAACAACTACTGGTACCTGATCTGCCGTACCCTGATGAACGAACGGATCTGGTGGGTATTCCTGCCCATTGTAGTATACGGCCTGCTGGGAGTTGCCATATTCCTGCCCGACCACAACGCGATCACCTATTTTTTCATGAACCTGGGCGAAGGGTTCATTGAAGGAGATCCGTGGGCATTTCTGGGGACCATCGTTGCCATCGCCGCGATAGGGTGGATAGACAGCCAGGTTATGTTCCGTCTGGCCTATGCCGAAATGACGAAACAGGAAGACACCAAAGTCAAGAATGTATCCGAATACAAATTCTTCGATCGCTACGGTGAGATAGGGGAATACCTGCGCCTCGAGCTGAAAATGCTCCCACGCAACAAACGCTGCAAATCCTCTTTGCGTACCATCGCTATCGTAGTTCTCATGTTCTCCGCCGTACTAAGTTTCTCGGAAGTATACGACGGAGTGGGTATGACGCAGTTTATTGTAGTCTACGCGTTCTCCACCTTCGGGATGGTCAGTCTGGGCTCTCTGATGGGATATGAAGGCAATTACCTGGATGGACTGATGTCGCGTAAAGAATCGATCCACACCCTGCTCAGAGCGAAATACTATTTCTACAGCATAGGTACTGTTGTACCCTTTGTATTGATGCTCCCGGCCATAGTTATGGGAAAAGTAACCCTGCTCAACGCGTTTGCGATGATGTTGTTTACCACCGGGCCGGTCTACTTCCTCCTGTTCCAGATGGCTGTTTACAATACCAAAACCCAGCCTCTGAACGAAGGGATCACCGGACGTTATCAGGCCGGTACCGGACTACAAACGATCATCAGCCTGATGGCGCTCGGACTCCCGATGATGTTCTTCTTTATAGGTAATGCCCTTTTCGGTCAGACAACCACCTTGTGGATACTTCTGGTGATCGGGTTGGGTTTCACCCTCACCTCACCCTGGTGGATACGGAATGTATACCAACGGTTTATGAAAAGAAGATACAAGAATATGGAAGGTTTCCGCGACAGCAGATAATGAATAAACAGACGAATCATGATTGATATAAGAGATTTACAGAAATTTTTCGGCAGTAAGAAAGCCGTTGATATCGAATCGTACTCCATCCGCCAGGGAGAGATGCTCGGGCTGGTCGGGAACAACGGAGCAGGAAAGACTACCCTGTTCCGGCTGATGCTGGATCTGCTCAAGGCCGACAAAGGAAATGTGACGATCGGGGGGATAGATGTAAGCCGCAGTGAAGACTGGAAGCAGTTTACCGGTGCGTTCATCGACGACAGTTTCCTGATAGATTACCTGACACCGGAAGAGTATTTTTACTTCATTGGTAAGATGTACGGACTTTCGAAAGAAGTGGTAGACGAGCGTCTGCTTCCCTTCGAACGTTTTATGAACGGGGAAGTGCTGGGACAGAAAAAGTTCATCCGCAACTACTCTGCCGGGAACAAACAGAAAGTGGGCATCATCTCTGCCATGCTGCACTATCCGCAGTTGCTGATCCTTGATGAACCGTTCAACTTCTTAGACCCCAGTTCACAATCCATCATCCGGACGTTGCTGAAGAGGTACAACGAAGAACACCAGGCTACTGTACTTATATCCAGCCACAACCTCAACCATACAGTAGACATCTGTCCGCGGATTGCCCTGCTGGAAAACGGAACCATCCTGCGCGACCTCATCAACGAAAACAACTCGGCTGAGAAAGAACTACAAGATTATTTCAATGTAGAACATACATGAACACGCGACTGACTCTCTTCGTAGTCCTGGCAGGTACGGTGTTTCTGCTGAGTTCCTGCCGCACGGCAGCACCACGGCTCGACTACCGGGCACTGGCAAACGCTTCCGTAAAACTGGGAATGGACATCGACCTGCACGACAACCACCGGCTCTATACGGAAGTAGCCGGATGGATCGGGACTCCTTACCGCATGGGAGGAGATACGAAGCGTGGTACAGATTGTTCGGGATTCACCCGCCAGATATACAAAACCGTATATCACAAGTCTCTGGACCGCAACTCCGAGGGTCAGCGCAAACAATGCAGGAAAGTAGCTAAGCACCAACTGAAAGAGGGCGATCTGGTGTTCTTCTCAAGCAACAACTCCGGCAAGAAAGTGGCGCATGTGGGCATCTACCTGAAAGACGGGAAATTCGTACATGCAAGCAGCAGCCGGGGAGTGATCGTCAGCAAACTCAGCGAAAGTTACTACAAGACCCACTGGATATCCGGTGGAAGGAGATAAATATATACTCTATTATTCAGAATGAAAAAGGCAATCGTATCTATCGTTTTTCTATGTGCATGTTTCTCTATGCAGGCACAATTGTTGTGGAAAATATCCGGGAACGGACTGGAACAGCCCTCTTACCTTTTCGGTACCCATCACCTGGCCCCTATCCGCATCATGGAAGATATTGTTGAGTTGAGACCGGCTCTCAGCCGGGCAGATCAGGTAGTGGGCGAGATGGTGATGAGCGACCTGCAGAATCCGGAGACCATGATGCAGATGCAACAGATGATCCTGATGCCCGCGGATACCACGCTGTCCATGCTCTTCACTTCCGAACAGTACGCGCTGATCAACAGCCACACCAAAGAAAATATCATGCTGGATATGGATGTCGTTTCTGTTTTGAAACCCATTGCCATACAAAATAACTTAGTAGTAGCTCTGTACCTGAAACTGATAGGTGACGGTTACAATCCGCAATTCCAGCTGGATACTTTTATACAAAAGATCGGAGCCGACAACGGGAAAAAGATCCTCGGACTCGAAGATCCCGCGTTTCAGTTCGACCTCCTGTTCAACAGAAGTACACTCAGCCGCCAGGCCACTCTGCTGCTTTATCTGGTAGAGAATGTAGATAAGAACATGCAAAATGCCAGAGAACTGACAGAAGCCTATATGGCACAGGATCTGGAAAAGATGGAAGCTCTCGCCTTAGAAAAAGACGGTACCCAGTGTGACCCGCTGCCGGGAGAATGGGAGGCCATGGTAGACAACCGCAACTTCAACTGGGTAAAGCAGCTTCCCGATATACTCCGGGAAGGGAGTACATTCATTGCCGTAGGCGCTTTGCACCTGCCAGGCAGGAACGGGTTGCTCAGTCTGCTCAGGGAACAAGGATATCAACTCGAACCTCTTCCGTAAGTTCTCTGTTCAGTAAGCTAAAAAAGAAATATGACGCCCAGATGCCTTCCCCACCCGGAACGACTACCCAGCCGGATCCGGGTGGGGAAGATCGCGTCAGGATATCTACCTTCCAGATCGCATCCATCATTTTATAAACTATAGATAATGAAGTACAGCACCTACTTATTCGATTTCGATTACACCCTTGCCGACTCGTCGGTAGGTATAGTTATCTGTTTCCAGAATGTTCTCCGCAGACATGACTTCACTCACATTTCCGACGAGAATATCAAACGTACCATCGGAAAAACACTGGAAGATTCTTTCGCTATCCTTACCTCGGTCACAGACACCGAACGGATCCTTTCGTGGAAAAAAGAATATACCCAGGAAGCTCATACCTACATGACGCCCCATACGTTTCTCTATCCGGATACCATACCTGTGCTCACCGGACTGAAAGAAAGAGGAGCAAAGATCGGGATCATCTCTACCAAGTACAGATTCCGGATACGCGAAAAGATGGATCTGCACTTTCCGGAAGACTTTTTCGACATCATTGTCGGAGGGGAAGATGTACAGCGCGAGAAACCAGACCCACAAGGCATACGCTTCGCCATGGAGCAACTGGGAACAGCAGCCCAGAATGTTCTTTATATCGGAGACAGCATCATAGATGCGGAAACCGCCCGGAATGCCGGAGTAGATTTCATTGGAGTAACCACTGGAATGACCGGCCGGGAAGAACTGGCTTGCTACCCGCACCTACACATCATCGGTTCGCTCAAAGAACTGCTCCACACTCCGTCCGGAATACTCATTAGATAGGATACCATCTGATTGTGGTGTTACAGAAAGCAAACATACAGGAAACCAAAGATAAAAAATAAAAAAGATTTGTACGTTCGGAAAGAATGTAGTAATTTTGTGCCCTGATTATTCCGCACCGGGTAGAGGAAAGAGTACAGGAGTGATCCTATACCACCCGACGGAGCTAACCTGTATAATATAAACAGATGTACGCAATTGTAGAAATTAACGGTCAGCAGTTCAAAGCAGAAGCTGGCAAAAAACTGTTCGTTCACCACATCGCGGATGCGGAAAACGGTTCGAAAGTAGAGTTTGACAAAGTTCTTTTGGTAGACAACGATGGCAACATCATCGTAGGTACCCCTACTGTAGAAGGTGCGAAGGTGGTATGTCAGGTGGTAACCAGCCTGGTAAAAGGAGACAAAGTACTTATCTTCCACAAGAAAAGAAGAAAAGGCTACAGAAAGTTGAACGGACACCGTCAGCAGTTTACAGAGTTAACAATTACTGAAGTATTGGCTTAATCCATAAAAAATAGAAAGAAATGGCACATAAAAAAGGTGTCGGTAGTTCCAAGAACGGCCGCGAATCACATAGCAAAAGATTAGGCGTTAAAATATTTGGTGGTGAAACCTGCAAAGCAGGAAACATCATCATTCGCCAGAGAGGTACAGCCTTCCACCCGGGTACCAACATGGGTATGGGTAAAGATCACACCCTGTTCGCCCTGGTAGATGGTACAGTAAGTTTCAAAGTAGGTAAGAACGATAAAAGATACGTATCGATAGTACCCGCAGAGAAAACAGAAGCATAAGAAAACAGATTTCTATAAGATAGAAAAAGGTTGTCTCTGACAGAGGCAACCTTTTTTGTTTGTATACAAGGGAACTTTCCCTCTATCCCTTGCTTCCGGGTCCTACCCATCCTCCACATAAAAAATGCACAAAAAACGATGAATACAGCTACCCCAATTCTACCATCAAAAAGCAATCATTAACAACCATACTCATCTCAGTAACTCCTATCCGCAGTACACCTGGCACAGGCATACTGTCGCGTTTGGTCTCGCAGCGTCAAGTGGAGTGCAGATGTACGCCGGCCCGGCAGCAGGTTCTGGCTGAACGCAACGATTTTTTGCTCGTCAGTGAACAGCAAACGGAATGGCGAAAAGAGGTAAATCATACGTTATGCAATGTATTTTCAATCGTAAATCGTAAAATCGTAAATCTTTTCGTTTCTTCGTCGGTACAAAGAAATGAACAAAATAAATATTATCTTTGCATCTCCCAAACAAAAGATCATAAAAACAGAAATATGCTTACCATCAGACAAATCACAGAAGATACCGAAGCCGTGATCCGCGGATTGGAAAAGAAACATTTCAAGAATGCCAGACAGGCCATTGAACAGGTGATCGAGGTTAACGACAAACGCCGTCGTACCCAGCAACAGCTGGACCAGAACCTGTCGGAAGTGAATGCTCTTTCCCGATCCATCGGTATGCTGATGAAAGAAGGGAAAAAAGAAGAAGCAGAAACCGCCCGTGCCCGTGTGAGTGAAATGAAAGAAGGCAACAAGCAGCTGGAAACCGCCATGAATGAAGTGAGTGCCGAGCTGCAGGCCCTTCTCTACAACATTCCCAATGTGCCCTGCGACGAAGTTCCGGAAGGCAAGACCCCGGAAGACAACGTGGTAGAACGCAACGGAGGAGAGACACCCGACCTGCCCGCGGATGCCCTTCCTCACTGGGAATTGGCAAAAAAATACGACCTGATCGACTTCGAACTGGGAGTAAAGATCACAGGAGCCGGTTTCCCGGTCTACAAAGGCAAAGGAGCACGCCTGCAACGGGCACTGATCAACTTTTTCTTAGACGAAGCCCGCGAAGCAGGCTATCTGGAAATAGAGCCTCCCTATGTAATTAACGCCGCGTCCGGCTACGGTACCGGACAACTTCCCGACAAAGAGGGCCAGATGTATCACGTGACGGAAGATGATCTCTATCTCATTCCCACCGCCGAAGTACCTGTGACCAACATCTACCGGGATGTGATCTTAGACGAAAAAGAACTGCCTATTAAGAACTGTGCCTACTCCGCCTGCTTCCGTCGCGAAGCCGGATCGTACGGCAAGGATGTGCGTGGTCTCAACCGCCTGCACCAGTTCAATAAAGTAGAGATCGTACACATTGATACTCCCGATCACTCCTACGAATCCCTGAAAGAGATGATCGCCCATGTAGAGAACCTGGTGCAGAAGTTAGAACTTCCCTACCGCATCCTCCGGCTGTGCGCAGGAGACATGAGTTTTACCTCTTCCATCACGTTCGACTTTGAAGTCTATTCCGCGGCTCAGAAACGCTGGTTGGAAGTAAGTTCGGTTTCCAATTTCGAGTCTTACCAGGCCAACCGTCTGAAATGCCGCTACCGCAACGCCGACAAGAAGACAGAGCTTTGCCATACCCTCAACGGATCGGCACTTGCCCTGCCCCGTATCGTAGCCGCCCTATTGGAAAACAACCAGACACCAGAAGGCATCCGTATCCCGAAAGCACTTGTCCCCTACTGTGGATTCGAACTTATTGATTGATTGAACATTCCCTTCCCTTTACAATATCCGTAAAGCCGCCCCTTTGAGGCGGCTTTTATTTTGTTATTTCTAAATTAGCAGTATCTTTGCAAAAAATATCATTCTGATAGCGGTTACGTAATAATACCAACAAAACTAATAGATAATGAATAAAATCATTAACAAAGAACAATTTTCTGAGAAAGTTTTTAAATTGGAGATAGAAGCACCCCTTATCGCAAAATCACGCAAAGCCGGACACTTCGTTATCGTACGCGTCGGAGACAAAGGAGAACGCATGCCTCTGACCATTGCCGGAGCCGATACACAGAAAGGGACCATCACGCTGGTGGTTCAGGAAGTAGGACTCTCCTCCGCCCGGCTGGCCGAATTGCAGGTAGGCGATTACATAACAGACGTAGTAGGCCCGCTGGGTAAAGCTACGCACATAGAAAATTTCGGAACGGTAGTCTGTGCCGGAGGAGGGGTAGGTGTCGCACCTATGCTCCCCATCGTACAGGCACTGAAAGCTGCCGGCAACCGGGTGATCACCGTATTGGCCGGACGCAACAAAGAACTGATCATCTTAGAGAAAGAGATGCGGGAAAGCTCGGACGAAGTGATCATCATGACAGACGACGGATCGTACGGTACCAAAGGCCTTGTGACCGAAGGTATCGAAGAGGTGATCCGGCGCGAGAAGGTAGACAAATGCTTCGCCATCGGCCCGGCTATTATGATGAAGTTTGTCTGCCTCCTTACCAAAAAAATACGAAATCCCTACCGATGTATCCCTCAACACCATCATGGTAGATGGTACGGGGATGTGTGGTGCCTGCCGCATCACCATCGGTGGCAAAACGAAGTTTGTATGTGTAGACGGTCCTGAGTTCGACGGTCATCAGGTAGACTTCGACGAGATGCTCAAACGCATGGGAGCTTTCCGGGAGATCGAACAGACAGAAGTAAACAAACTCAAAACCCGGTGTGAAGCTACCGCTCCGCTGAGCCAGGCCAAAGGAAGAGACGCTGAATGGCGCGAAGAACTCCGCAAAGCCATGAAAGCCAAAGAGCGTTCCGCTATCCCCCGCTGCCACATGCCGGAACTGGATGCCGAATACCGCTCGCGCAGTCGTCGGGAAGAGGTGAACCAGGGACTTACTGCCGAACAGGCAGTAACAGAAGCACAACGCTGTCTGGACTGTGCCAATCCGGGGTGCATGGAAGGTTGCCCGGTAGGAATAGACATTCCGCGTTTCATCAAGAACATCGAACGTGGCGAATTTCTTGAAGCAGCCAGAACACTCAAAGAAACCAGTGCTTTGCCTGCCGTATGCGGTCGCGTTTGTCCGCAGGAAAAACAGTGCGAAGCCAGATGTATCCACCTGAAAATGAAAAAAGAGGCTGTTGCTATCGGCAACCTCGAGAGATTTGCCGCCGACTACGAACGCGAAAGCGGTCAGATCTCTATCCCCGGGATCGCGGAAAAGAACGGGATCAAAATAGCAGTGATCGGCTCCGGACCTGCCGGACTCGCGTTTGCCGGTGATATGATCAAATTCGGTTACGATGTGACCGTCTTCGAAGCTCTCCATGAGATCGGCGGTGTATTGAAATACGGTATTCCCGAATTCCGCCTGCCCAACAAGATTGTGGATGTAGAAATTGACAATCTCGCTCAGATGGGAGTGGAATTTGTAAAAGACTGTATCGTGGGCAAAACGATCGGGGTAGACCAACTGGAAGAAGAGGGGTACAAAGGCATATTCGTTGCTTCCGGCGCGGGACTTCCCAACTTTATGAATATCCCGGGAGAGAACCTGATCAACATCATGTCTTCCAACGAATACCTGACCCGTGTCAACCTGATGGACGCGGCAGATCCGGACTCAGATACTCCGGTTACTTTCGGAAAGAATGTAGCCGTGATCGGTGGAGGAAACACAGCAATGGACTCAGTACGCACCGCCAAACGTCTGGGAGCCGAACGTGCCATGATCATCTACAGACGTTCGGAAGAAGAAATGCCCGCCCGCCTGGAAGAGGTGAAGCATGCTAAAGAAGAGGGAGTGGAATTTCTCACTCTGCACAATCCGCTGGAATATATCGGTGACGAACGGGGCCGGGTGAAACAAGTAGTACTTCAGAAAATGGAACTGGGCGAACCGGACGAATCGGGCCGTCGCAGTCCGGTAGCTATCCCCGGAGCCACGGAGACCATAGACATCGACCTGGCGATTGTGAGCGTAGGCGTATCGCCCAACCCGATCGTGCCCAGCTCCATCGAAGGTCTGGAAACCGGACGCAGAGGAACCATCACTGTAAATGACAATATGCAAACCTCTATCCCGACCATCTATGCCGGAGGAGACATCGTACGCGGAGGCGCTACTGTGATCTTAGCTATGGGAGACGGACGCAAAGCAGCGGCGGCTATGCACGAGCAGCTAAACGGATAATTGGATGAATGTAATAGTTGCCGGCTACATCTGATTGCCTGGAACACGGAAGTATGTGGCATTGGAGTGGTGCCACATACCTACTGCCGCGATATACATCCAATACAAATCCTCTCCGGAGATCTGATGTATAGAGAGAAGACGATGAGAGTTATTGTCTGGGCAAATTATCTAATCTGCTGTGCCACAGAGCTGGCAAAGTTTTGTCACCGCATTGGCAAAACTTTGCCAATGCGGTGACAAATTGTGGCCAAAGCAGTGGCAGTATAGGGTATAACTCTTTGAAAAGAATGTCCTGCACAGGTAGCTAAGCATATAAAATCCCTCAGATTGTAACCTGGATCAGGGATGAATAGAACAAGTCCTTCTATCTCCCGCGTATAACAAAAAAAGTCCGGAACTCCTGAAAAGGATCCGGACTTTCTTAGTATAGAATGATTCCCTATCTTACCACACTGTTGTTTATCGGATCGGGGAAAATGATGGAAGGAGAAAATACCTTTGCTTCCTCAAAATCCATCAGGGCATACGCCATGATGATCACAATGTCTCCCGGTTGCACTTTACGGGCGGCCGCACCATTGAGACAGATATTTCCGGAACCCCGTTTTCCTTTAATGATATAAGTCTCGAAACGTTCGCCATTGTTGTTATTTACAATATGTACCTTTTCCCCGGCAATCAGATTGGCGGCGTCCATCAGATCCTCGTCAATAGTGATACTACCCATGTAGTTCAGATTAGCTTCTGTTACACGGGCACAATGAATCTTTGACTTCAATACTTCAATCATCATAAGGTCTGATCTTTTTGTTAAAGAGGTTTATATGTGATGTTATCAATCAACCGCACTTCACGAATACCTGACCCGTGTCAACCTGATGGACGCGGCAGATCCGGACTCAGATACTCCGGTTACTTTCGGAAAGAATGTAGCCGTGATCGGTGGAGGAAACACAGCAATGGACTCAGTACGCACCGCCAAACGTCTGGGAGCCGAACGTGCCATGATCATCTACAGACGTTCGGAAGAAGAAATGCCCGCCCGCCTGGAAGAGGTGAAGCATGCTAAAGAAGAGGGAGTGGAATTTCTCACTCTGCACAATCCGCTGGAATATATCGGTGACGAACGGGGCCGGGTGAAACAAGTAGTACTTCAGAAAATGGAACTGGGCGAACCGGACGAATCGGGCCGTCGCAGTCCGGTAGCTATCCCCGGAGCCACGGAGACCATAGACATCGACCTGGCGATTGTGAGCGTAGGCGTATCGCCCAACCCGATCGTGCCCAGCTCCATCGAAGGTCTGGAAACCGGACGCAGAGGAACCATCACTGTAAATGACAATATGCAAACCTCTATCCCGACCATCTATGCCGGAGGAGACATCGTACGCGGAGGCGCTACTGTGATCTTAGCTATGGGAGACGGACGCAAAGCAGCGGCGGCTATGCACGAGCAGCTAAACGGATAATTGGATGAATGTAATAGTTGCCGGCTACATCTGATTGCCTGGAACACGGAAGTATGTGGCATTGGAGTGGTGCCACATACCTACTGCCGCGATATACATCCAATACAAATCCTCTCCGGAGATCTGATGTATAGAGAGAAGACGATGAGAGTTATTGTCTGGGCAAATTATCTAATCTGCTGTGCCACAGAGCTGGCAAAGTTTTGTCACCGCATTGGCAAAACTTTGCCAATGCGGTGACAAATTGTGGCCAAAGCAGTGGCAGTATAGGGTATAACTCTTTGAAAAGAATGTCCTGCACAGGTAGCTAAGCATATAAAATCCCTCAGATTGTAACCTGGATCAGGGATGAATAGAACAAGTCCTTCTATCTCCCGCGTATAACAAAAAAAGTCCGGAACTCCTGAAAAGGATCCGGACTTTCTTAGTATAGAATGATTCCCTATCTTACCACACTGTTGTTTATCGGATCGGGGAAAATGATGGAAGGAGAAAATACCTTTGCTTCCTCAAAATCCATCAGGGCATACGCCATGATGATCACAATGTCTCCCGGTTGCACTTTACGGGCGGCCGCACCATTGAGACAGATATTTCCGGAACCCCGTTTTCCTTTAATGATATAAGTCTCGAAACGTTCGCCATTGTTGTTATTTACAATATGTACCTTTTCCCCGGCAATCAGATTGGCGGCGTCCATCAGATCCTCGTCAATAGTGATACTACCCATGTAGTTCAGATTAGCTTCTGTTACACGGGCACAATGAATCTTTGACTTCAATACTTCAATCATCATAAGGTCTGATCTTTTTGTTAAAGAGGTTTATATGTGATGTTATCAATCAACCGCACTTCACCGCAGAATACCGTAATACACCCTACAACAAACGAGGCCTCATCCCAGTTCGATACAGGCTGTAAGGTGTTTCCGTTCACTATCTCAAAATACTCTAACCGCAGGCCATCCACAGTTCCGATCGTATTCACTACAAAGGCCAATGTCTCGTCCAGCGTATGCGACTGTGCAAAGGTACGACTTTTAAACAATGTCTCAGATATTTTTAAAGCTATTTCACGTTCTGCGGCAGAAAGTCTGGTATTGCGGCTACTCATGGCCAGTCCGTCGGCCTCCCGGACAATGGGACAACCTACGATATCGATCGGATATTCCATACGACGTACCATCTCCCGGATGATGGCCAGCTGCTGAAAGTCTTTTTCTCCGAAATAGGCCCGGTCCGGCATCACAGCATCGAAAAGTTTACTTACGATCTGGCACACCCCATTGAAATGTCCGGGACGGAACCGTCCCTCCATCACCGTATCCAGAGGGGAATAATCAAACGTGCGGATATCGGGTTGCGGATACATCTCCTTCACCTCCGGAGCAAATACAATGACATCACCCAGAGTAGATAACAACGCGCAATCAGCCTCCAGCGTACGGGGGTACTTCCGAAGATCATCCGGATCATTGAATTGAGTAGGATTCACAAAGATACTGACTACGGTTACTTCATTGTCCTTCATACTGTTTTCGACCAGAGAGAGGTGTCCGGCATGTAAAGCCCCCATAGTAGGCACAAAGCCTATTCGCTTCCGTTCTTTCCGAAAACCAGCCAGTTCTGTCTGCAATTCCTGTATGGTATGTATAATCTTCATTGACATATAGAGGTAGTTGTTAAAAACTCACAACTCATTTGAGAAACGCTGCAAAATAAGCCATTATTTACCATATAAAGAAGAAATTAGCTAAATTAATGCTAAAGGTATAGTATTCCCGCACAACCTATATCAAAAAAACAGACTGATAATCAAATCATTAACAAATCATAAGGAATTATACCCGCTCCGTATTTGCTTAAGTGCCCGTTTTTTTATATCTTTGCAGAATATTTACGAGAACGATTGCTATGATAACAAGGGCGAATAAGGTTTTATTTATCACACAGGAAATTACTCCATACGTAACAGAATCAGAAATGGCCAATATTGGTAGGAATTTACCACAAGCCATACAGGAAAGAGGAAGAGAGATCCGAACTTTCATGCCAAAGTGGGGGAATATCAACGAACGGAGGAACCAGTTACACGAAGTCATTCGCCTTTCCGGAATGAATCTGATCATTGACGATACCGACCATCCGCTCATTATCAAAGTTGCTTCCATTCAATCGGCTCGTATGCAGGTATATTTTATCGACAACGACGATTATTTCCAGAATCGCCTGCAGACAGCAAATGAAGAGGGGGTGGAATATGAAGACAATGACAGCAGAGCTATCTTCTATGCCCGTGGCGTACTGGAAACTGTAAAAAAACTGCGCTGGACCCCCGATGTGATACACTGTCATGGCTGGATGACCGCATTAGCTCCGCTTTACATCAAGACAGCTTATAAAGATGAACCTTCTTTCCGGGATGCGAAAGTTGTTTTTTCCGTATACGAGGAAGACTTCAAGACTCCGTTTGAGCCCGATTTCACAAACAAACTGATGTTGAAAGGCATCAGTAAAAAAGACATTGCCAGTCTACCGCCGCAGACCGATTTCACTGAACTGAACAAACTGGCTATTCAATATTCGGACGGAGTGATCCAGAACAGTGCAAATGTCATTCCTGAGATCATGGATTATGCCCTTCAGAGCGGAAAATTGATTTTAGGCCATCAGGAAGCCGACCATTATGCCGATGCCTGCAATGAATTTTACGACCAGGTATGGGAGGCCCATCAGAAATAGATAAACGATCACTATACTCACTCTACACTCATTTACTACCTCCTTTGTATGAAAATAAAATATGTTTGGATATGCATCGCACTCTTTGCTTTGGCCGGATGCGATGACAGCACAGGAACTTTAGGTCTGGATGTATTACCGGATACGGATGCCAAAGAAGTAAAATCTACAACCTATTATGTGGAGACCAGATCCATGGAAGCAGGAGCAGTCTATGCCAAAACAAGCACCGGATATCTGGGAAGATTTACAGACGATGAATTCGGATATCTGGAAGCCAGCTTCCTTACCGAGTTCTTTTGCCAGACAAACTATTTCCTTCCGGAAGTGTACGATCCGCAAAAGCTGACCACCTCTGCTTCTATGGCAGGAGATACGATCAGCCATGTCAACCTGCGCCTCTATTATCACAGCTATTTCGGAGATCCGCTGGTAGCTTCTTACCTGAACGTATATGAACTCGACAACAAGCTTGTACCCCATCCTTATACAGACATTGATCCGGAACAATATTACAATCCGAACGATCCCAACAGTCTTCTGGGAGGGCGTGCTTACACAGCCGACGATCCCTCCGGTAATGATTTTGATACGGAGTCTGGTATGCATATGATAAAGATCCCGTTGAAAAATGAGTTTGGCGAACGCATATTGAACCATTACCGGGAGCAACCGGAGGATTTTGCCGATCCGAACAAGTTTATCGACAACGTTCTGCAAGGCATATATGTTAAAAATGAATACGGAGACGGTTCTATACTCTATGTAGAGCTGATGGAGTTGGAGTTGGGCTTTAATGTGCACTACAAAGATTCTTTAGGGAATAAATACGTTCAACAGGATGGCAACGACTCGATCTTCTCGGCCAGTACAATGATAGCTGCAACAAAAGAGGTTGTACAGGCCAACCGAATCATCCAATCCGAAGAAAAAATAGAGGAGAAGGTAGAGGAGCCTCAATGGACTTACCTCAAAACTCCGGCGGGGATTTTCACTGAAGTAACTCTTCCATTGGATACCATAAACAAATACCATCACAACGATACCATCAGCGGAGTGAGATTGGTATTTACTCACTATTATGAAAAAAGTGATGAGAAATATTCCATGTTGCCTCCGGACACCTTGTTACTGGTACGAAAACATGAAGATGAATACATCAGATTCTTTGAAGAGAATAAAATATACGATGGCATCACATCGTATGTTACCGTACGCAACAGCAGTACAAATCAATATACATACTCCAATATTTCCAGGTTGATCACCATCTGTATTGCAGAAAAGGAAGGCGAAAAAGAAAAGGCACAGAAAGAGGCGGGTAGCAGCTGGGACGAGAAAGCCTGGGAAGAAAAATGGAAATCAGAAAATCCTGACTGGGACAAGATGGTACTCATTCCTGTCAAACAGGTAAACGCCTCCACGACCTCAACAGATCCGGTGGGTGTATATCATGATCTCAGACCTTCGTACGTCAAACTCAAAGGAGGAGATCCGGATAAAGATGGAGATTTATTAGATATGTTGATAGGTTATATTGATTTTACTACCAGGCGATAGGAAAACAACAATCAACTCATAGAAAAGAGACTGAAAAGAGGCTGTCTCGCAATAGATCCTAATAAGGTAAGTCTATTGTGAGACAGCCTCTTTTCAGTGAATATAAGTGATTCTTCCAGTCCCCCTGCAGGACTTTTAAATCCCCTCATTTCTTATGGTGAGACAGCCGCTTTCTATGAGTTTCTTTCAGAATACCTCTATATTACATAAAAAGCCGGCACGTTACAATGCCGGCTTTTTACAAGCTCTTATCTTATTCTCCGTCTATTTGCTGGTTTTCTTAGCAACCGTTTTCTTAACCGGAGCCTTTTTCACCACAGATTCTCCGGGAGGAACAACCTTCTCAGGAGCCTTATTCTCTACAGTCGCAGCAGCAACTTTCGCTTTTTCTTTTTTCTCCTTATCTGCTTTCGCCTGCAACTTTTCGATCTTTTTATTCAACTCCGCAATCTCATAATCCTGATTCTTGATCGTAGTTAATAAGGAGTTCAGTTCTTCATTATCTATGTCTTCCGGATACAACGCATTGACGCGTTGGATAAAATCTCCAAGAATATTCATATAGTTGGTGAAAGCATCATAAGGAGAGTCATAGATACCCCGATTGAAGTTCACACTGGACGGTTTGGTGGTCATAAACCGGAAGTTGTTGCTTGCCTGTAAATAATCCCAATCCTGTTTGATGCGGCGATCTTTGCACAGATGCACTCTTTCCGCGATACTATACAACTTATTAAATGCTTCGCGCTGCATCACATTCCCGAGCCAGCAGCTGGTGTCCCTCTCTTCATCTACCCAGGAAAGCGGATAGGCAACATCCAGTTGAGATACTGATTTCAGTTTGGTGACAATCTCCGTTGGAGTAGAAAAAGTGATACCACGCTCTCTGGCACATGCCGGAAGTGCTTTCAGGAATTCCAGGATATTGGAAGAGAGCGGTTGGAAAATACCTAACGCGCACAATTCCATAAATATGTTGATCACCTGTTCTTCCTGTGGCAGGGTATCGATCCAGTTCATATACGTATCAGCAAATAACGGATACTCGTTCCAATCCGAATTGGAGAAACGCAAACCGATATCGTCGGAGAGTTTATAATCACGTAGCAGCAGTTTCAGATGAGGAGCCTGATTGCAATGATATACATAATGCGGACTCTTCCAACCCAGTACAGCTTTCGCCCCTTCCGTCAGCATACCCTTGAATCCCATGGCCGCTACTTGTGCGCCAATATCATCCGAATAGATCAGGCTGGAATTGCGGAAGACCTTAGGTGCTTTCCCAAATAGCTGTTTCATCTTCTCACTCTGTCGCATCACTTCCTCCCGGAAGCAGTCTTCATTGGCCAGTGAAGACAGACCGTGTGAATAAGGCTCGGCCAGGAACTCACAACATCCGGTATCGTTCAGTTGATGCAGCAAGTCTATCACCACCGGAGCATGGATCTCCAGCTGTTCCAGCGCAACTCCGGAAATAGAAAGAGCGACTTTGAAATACCCATCCGAATTCTTAACCATCTCAATCAAGGCATTCAATGCCGGTACATACGACCGCTCTGCCACCTCGTTGATACTATTCTCATTGGCATAATCATCGTAGTAATAATGATCCAGCCCTATATCGAAAAAGCGATAACGTTTCAGATGGATAATCTGATGTATTTCAAAATAAAGACAGATTGTTCTCATATAAATAGTTTTTTATTTTCTATAATTGTTTATAACCTCGTCGTAAATACCCCGTACTTTATAACCGACATTCTCCCATTTGATCTCATCGACCTCTTTCTTACCCTCGTCACGCAGATACTCATACATGGACGGATAGGTACAGATGGAATAGATCGCGTCTGCCATGGCCTGAATGTCCCAGTAGTCTGTTTTGATACACTTCTCCAGGATCTCAGCACACCCCGATTGCCTGGAAATAATAGTAGGTACACTGCACTGCATAGCCTCCAGAGGAGAGATACCAAACGGTTCGGAAACGGACGGCATGATATAAACATCACTGGCCTTTAATACTTCATACACCTGTTTTCCTTTCATAAATCCGGGAAAATGGAATCGATCGGCAATGCCGCGTTCAGCAGCCAGGCGGATCATCTGATCCATCATATCACCGCTGCCTGCCATAACGAACCTTACATTCCTGGTACGTTTCAGGGCCAGAGCAGCTGCTTCCACAAAATATTCCGGCCCTTTCTGCATGGTGATGCGTCCCAGGAAAGTTACGATCTTCTCTGTGGGATTCTTCAGAGGAACAATATCCACAATTTCCTGAGGCAAAGGCGACACAGCATTGTGAACCGTAGACACTTTACGCGGGTCCTGAAAATACTTATGGATCACCGTCTGACGTGTCAGTTCACTCACACACATGATATGATCGGCATAATCCATACCGTTCTTTTCAATAGCATATACCGTAGGGTTCACATTGCCACGACTGCGGTCAAAGTCTGTCGCATGCACATGAATCACCAACGGCTTTCCCGATACCTGCTTCGCGTGAATACCCGCGGGATACGTCAGCCAGTCGTGTGAATGAATAATCTCAAATTGCTGTTGACGCGCCACCACACCGGCTACGATCGAATAATTATTGATCTCCTCGTGCAGATTATCCGGATATTTCCCGGAAAACTCGATACATCCCAGATCATTGGTATATAAATAATTGAAATCGGCATAAATATGATCCCGCAGATCATAATAGAGCTGAGGGTCCATATACGATCCGACACGGCTTTTCACATAGTCCCAGTTTACATCCCGCCAGACTACAGGGGTACTGTTCATTCCTATGATACGTAGAAAACTCTGGTCTTCATCTCCCCAGGGCTTGGGAATACAGAAAGTGATCTCCATATCGGATTGCGCGGACATACCTTTGGTCAGCCCATAACTGGCAGTACCTAAACCTCCCAGAATATGCGGAGGGAACTCCCAACCGAACATTAAAACTTTCATCTTCGTTCCTCCTTTTTTTAGAAATTATACTTGGACAATAATTTAAGAATACGCAGAATCTCAGCTACATTCATAGCGAAAGAGACTGCGCCTCTTCCTTTGAAAGGAGGGTTACCGTCAAACAACTCCGGCAACGACCCGATACAATGGCTGGTCATTTCCTCTTCAAAACCGATCAGATAACGTTCCACAAAAGAGATACCACTCATTTTATATATACGCAGATAAGCCTCCATATAGAATCCCATCAGCCAGGGCCATGCCGTACCCTGATGATACGCATAGTCGCGCTGTATCTGAGGACCTACATAATTCGGATTATACCCACCGCTTTTAGGGCTGAGTGTGCGCAATCCTTTGGGAGTAAGAAGTTCTTTGGTAACAATATCAAGCACCTGCTTTTTCTGTACACGGTCCAGAGGAGAATAATCGAAAGCGACCGTAAAGATCATATTGGGCCGCACACTCCAATCCATCATGTACCCGTCTACATAATCGAGCAGATATCCATATTCATTGCGGAATACTTCTACAAAAGATCTTCCGGTAATCGCAGCCTGCTCGTCCAAAGCCTCTGCCAGGACCATATTCCCACCTTCACGGGAGAGATCGGCAATAAACTTCAGCGCATTGTACCACAAAGCATTGATCTCTACGATATATCCGGTTCTCGGAGTCACCGGCCTGCCATCTACGGTAGAATTCATCCAGGTAATAGCCTTTTCCTTACCATCGGCATACAACAACCCATTCTCATGTACGAAAAGGTTGTCATGCCTGCGTTGACGAATATATTCGATGATCTCTTCCAGCAATCCACCGTATCGGGTACGGCACTGTTCCCGGGAGGTCTCTTTGGCATATTGCTGTAAGGCCCATACTGCCCACAGAAGAACATCGGGATGTTCCATCTCGTAGATCTTATACCCGACAGGCTCTCCCTGTATGAAATTGCGGATCGCCTTCTGTGCCGTCTCCATGGCACTCTCAAACTCGTGCACCTCATCCACCGCCAGGGTCAGTCCGGGCAAAGAGATAAACATATCACGCGCGCGACATTTGAACCAGGGATATCCGGCCAGGATATAATGTTCTCCCTCCTGCAGGTTATGGAATTGATGAGCAGAATTTTTCAGACAATGGAAAAAGCTGTCACGGGGCGTGCGGTCGGCAACTTCCACCTCGAACAGTTGTTTCAGGCGGCGGGGAGCTATCGGGGAAACACCCGCCGAGAACACAATACTCTCTCCCTTCTTTATATCTACCTCGAAATAGCCGGGTACATACAGGTCTTCATTGAAATCATATCCTCTTTCCTGCTCTTTGGGATATTCAATTCCCCGGTACCAGTCCGGAACAAAATGGAATTCATTCTTTTTGTTGAGTTGCATCACCAATTCCGGATAACCGGGATACATACAGGTCTTGATCCCATTCTCCACTTCCTGATATTCCCTACTGGCCTGTGGGTTCTCATGGGTGTATTCACGCACACTCCGGAAAGCTAAGAAAGGACGGAAACGAAGTTTGGTAGGAGAATGCGCGTCAAGCAGTGTATAGCGGATCAGGATCCGGTTTTCATGATGAACAAATATTTTCTCCTTACTCAGAACAACTCCCCCTACCCGATACGTGGTAACAGGTATCTTTTCACAGTCAAATTCCCGGATATATTTATGCCCGTTGGGACTGAAGTGATTGCCCTGGTATTTGTGCAAACCCAGATTAAATTCCGCGCCATGTTGTACTACCGTTTCATCGAGAGAAGAGAGTAGCACATGGTTCTCATCATCGAGGTTGGGGACCGGGATCACCAACAAGCCGTGATATTTGCGTGTGTTACAATCTACAATTGTTGTACAATGATAAGCTCCCGACTGGTTTGTCCTTAGGATCTCCCGCGGTAAAGATTCCTCCAGATTCACCA
Source organism: Bacteroides sp. (assembly GCA_020861095.1). Taxonomy (GTDB): domain Bacteria; phylum Bacteroidota; class Bacteroidia; order Bacteroidales; family Bacteroidaceae; genus Bacteroides. The sequence goes on along the minus strand of JAJBTC010000122.1, from coordinate 14,052 downwards.
TGAGTGTCTTATCAAATCGTAAATAACTCATAGTTGTATATATTAAAGGTTAATTAATTCGGTTATCACTATTCTGTTACATACAGTGATGCCCAAAAATACGAATTAACGTGAAAAACAGAAATAAAAAGCTACTTTATTTTTCGTTTTTATTGTAAATATTCGTAGAATTGCACAAGAATAATATAAAAAAGAAATATGAAGCAGGCGGTACAGCGTATCTTTGCTGCAATGGCCATCCCGTTGTTCATACTTTTTGTCATGTATGCTCTCAAAACACTCGAAGTAGGATTAGACTGGGACTTTACACGATTGGGGGTATATCCATTACAGAAAAAAGGAGTATTCGGTATTTTCGCTCATCCTTTTGTACACAGCGGATTCAGGCATCTGGTGGCAAACACGTTGCCCTTCTTTTTCTTATCCTGGTGTCTGTTCTATTTTTATCGCGAGATCGCTCCCTATATATTCTTTCTGATCTGGATCTGTTGCGGCGTAATTACTTTTCTGATAGGTAAGCCAGGCTGGCATGTGGGGGCCAGTGGCATCATCTATGGCCTGGCCTTTTTCCTGTTTTTCAGCGGGATCCTCAGAAAGCATGTTCCCCTGATCGCGATTTCGCTTCTTGTCACCTTCCTGTACGGGGGTATGGTCTGGAATATGTTCCCATTTTTTGCCAAACCCACCACTTCCTGGGAAGGACACTTAAGCGGAGCGGTGGCAGGAACTGTACTTGCCTGCCTGTTTCGCAGGTACGGTCCGCAAAAACCTGTCTATTTCAGCGATGAAGAAGAGGAAGAGATCGCGGAGGAAGAAGATGAAAACGCAGATACTCCGCCCGACCATACAACAGCATCCGAAAACAAAGAAGTTTCCGGATAGGCTTCCACACTCACCCGTTCCACAGGGTTTAAATGTAATATTCTATCGGATCAACTAATCCATGTTGCAGAGCACACCTCACGGCTTCACGCACATTCCTGACTTTCAGTTTCCGGAATATATTCTTCTTGTGCGTATAGACCGTATGTACACTTGAGTTTCGTTCTCCCGCTATCTGTCTGGTACTTTTCCCTTGCACCATAGCATATAAGATCTGTTGTTCCGTATCAGTAAGCAATAACCCTACTTTCTTCTCTTTTCCATTGCCGGAAAGATGCATGGATCTTTCTACCTTTGAACAGACATATTGCCTGCCTTCTAGTAAAGAGTTCAACGCATGTATCAGTTCATCAGCAGAACAACCTTTCCACAACATACCTGCTCTTTCGTACTGGCCAAAAACAGCGTATACACTTGCCTCTGTCAGTTCCCGCTCCAGAAACAACCATTTTACCTGGCAAAACCTTTCCAATAAAATGACTAACTCACTCCTGTCCGAAAAGTCAAACAAAGAATAGTCCACTACCACAATCGCATCGGGAGAAAGGGTAAGTTCACCGACAAGTTCCTCAGTTCCGGATACACGTTTCACCTCCGGAACAGGTTCCAGAGAATTACATATATAGACTATCCCCAGAGAAGTGATATCCTGGTTATCCGCTACAATAATCATCGGCATAATGAGATTTGTTCTTCCGCTGCCCTATTCTTCGGAACACCTCCGGAAACAAGCAGCAGTAACAGAAGCAAAGATCGCACTCCTGCTCTCCTTATCCAATCCCATAAGTATGGTATTTATTTACTCTGAATAAGGTAGAGAGAGGTTTACGATATACGATTAGACGATTTACAATTGAAGTTACACAATATTACTTATAGTCCGGAAATTAAGATATCAATCATGATTTGCGATCGGGATTACCTTATTTGATTTATCAGATCTTCAACCAGAATCTATAAATAATATAATGGTGTAACTCCAATCGTAAATCGTAAATCGTCCAATCGTAAATAATTACAGTGCTTCCAGCAACTGTGTGATATTGGCCATAAACAGGCGGACAGCAATGGCTAATAGAATAACCCCGAAGAACTTGCGGATCATATAGATACCTCCTTTTCCCAGGATACGTTCAACAGGCGAGGTCATACGAACCACAACGTATACCCAGGCCATATTCAGGGCAAGTGCGATCAGGATATTAACAGTGGCATATTCCGCACGAAGAGAAAGCAAAGTAGTGAAAGCACCGGCGCCGGCAATCAATGGAAAAACAAGAGGCACCAGCGTTGCTTCTTTGATAGGACCCTGATTCTTGAATATCTCTACATCCAGAATCATTTCCAGCGACATCAGAAAGATCACAAAAGCACCGGCTACGGCAAACGATGCGATATCTACATGAAAAAGCTTCAGCATCATATCACCTGCATAAAAGAAACCGATCAGCAATCCGAAAGAGATCAGAGTAGCTTTGTTCGGATCTACAACTTTTCCCTGCTCTTTCAGGTTTATGATAATAGGAATAGACCCGATAATATCTATTACAGCAAAAAGTACAATAAATGCACTGATCATCTCCTGAAAGTTAAAAGCTGCAAACATCAACTTGATTTTTTTATGCAAATATAACCATATTTTATGCAAATAACAACAACACTTCCTGCTAAAAGACATTTCTGAATTAAGAAATAATAAAAAAAATAAAAAGTGAGTTTTTTTAATTCAGTAAAAACCAATTATGCCTACATTTGTTCTTAAACTAGAAGAATTAAACATATGGATACCATGTACGAAACCCTGTTACAGCTCCCTCTATTCCAAGGCCTCAGCCACGAAGACTTTACTCATATCATCGGAAAAGTAAAATTAGACTTCACCAAGCATAAAGCTGGTAGTATCATTGTACGCAACCATACAATCTGTGATCAATTGTTTTTCGTACTTAAAGGAGAATTATCCGCTCTGACTACCACGGAAAAACAGGACCTGACACTTATGGAACGTATTCATCCTCCCTATGTACTTGAACCTTATTCTTTGTTCGGAATGAATACCCGATACAACTCTACGTATACAGCCATCACAGAGGTACATACAGTAAGTATTGCGAAATCATTCCTGCTTTCGGAACTTTTCAATTACGAAATATTCCGTATCAACTTTATAAATATCCTCAGCAGTCGCGCACAGGTACTCTACAATCGGATATGGACAGAAGCCCCTACCGATGTAGAAGGAAAGATCATCCATTTTATCCTTATGCACGCGGAAAAACAAAGCGGAGAAAAATCCATGAAAGTCAAGATGGAAGATCTGGCCCGTTACCTGGATGATACACGTCTGAATGTTTCCAAAGCACTGAATACATTACAGGATGAAAATCTGATCGCTCTGCATCGTAAAGAAATCGTCATACCGGAACTGTCTCTGCTGGCCGAACGACGCTACGCTGCCCGATGAAATCAGAAGGGGGTATCTGTCTATATCATTACAGCTACCCACTTACCTGTTATATTCTGTTCGATTGTACCTGCTTCCCCTATGAATCCCCTTACGGAACTCTTACAAGTCTGTGAGTACCTCCTCTTTATACCCGGATGAAAGGATGAACCTGAGCATGTAACACAAATGAAATATCCTGTAAGAAAAACACGCAGGAACATTATAACCGAAAAGTCTGTACAGAACTTCAAAAGCCCCATATACCTTATCTTTTCATGCAAATATAGTTTTCTATTTCACACGTTTTCTGAGGATTTATTTTAAATTTTCTTCCATTAAATTGACTAAATCAAGTCATTTGCATACATTTGTAATTAATCATATTCGATCAAAGGCTTGAAGCGTTTAGATAGGATTGCAATTCGCAACCTCCGGTAAATCTGCATACATGCAGAAAGAATATCGGACTGCGCATGTCAGAACACGACAAAAAAAGTTTCGCGGGTATCAGGTATCGCTCAGATCAGTAGCTGAGAATTTGTAATCTTACTAAGTTCCTACGCTTGAATGCTATGCAAACACACAAATTACAACCTAAGAGGGACAAGGTCGGCACAAAAGAAAAATGAAAACGCTTCTAATTATATTTCTTGTATTCAGCCCTGTTATTGCTCACTGCCAGATAAAAGTCGATTCTGTTTTGCGGGTCCTGGATGAAGAGATAACCAAACGGGATTATTATTTCGCGAAAAAAGAGGAAACCATCGATGCGCTTCGTCACAAGCTGGAAGAGGCACGGGAAACAGAAGAGATCTATCATGCTTCCCGGGATCTGTACAAAAGCTATATCTCGTATGACTACGATTCGGCCTACTTCTACGCTCAGAAAGCTCACGAGCTCTCTATGCATCTGGACAATCTGGTCCATAAACTAAAAGCAAAATACGACCTGATCTATTGTTACCTGTCTGCCGGTCTGTTTATGGAAGCCTATGATCTGCTGGGTTCCATAGATGTGACAAGTATGCCGGAAGATCAGAAGTACCGCTATTACAACCTATACAGCCGGCTCTACTCCAAAATGGCCGATTATAGCCAGGACATCCCTTTACACAAAGAATACCTGAAAAAAGCATTAGAATATATGGATGCCGCCCTCGGACAGGTAAAACCTTATTTAATGACGTATGATTTCCAGGAAGCCTACAAGTATTTCCTGCGGAAAGACATCACCGCGGAGAAAAAGATAGAGATCTACAACAGACTAATCGAGAAACATGCTATCCAGATAGAGAAAAATGCCGCCGTAGCAGCCAACCTGGGACAATTGTATTACACCATAGGAGATATGGACAAGGCCATATACCACATTGCACTGGCAGCAGCTACGGACATCCGTCATGCCGTCAGGGAAACTACCGCCATGAGTGCACTGGCATCCTACCTCTATCACATCAATAAGATAGAAGATGCCAGCAGATATATATATGTATCCCTCGAAGATGCCAATCATTACAACGCCCGCCAGCGCAAACTGACCATCAACTCCATTCTGCCTTCCATTGAAAAAGACAGGGTGGCATTTATTCAGAAACAAAAAAACGAAACTCTCCTATTCTCTTTTATCTGTCAGTTTACTGATCGTATTGGTGTCCGTTACGCTATGTATCATCTATCAGCAAAAAAGAAAACTGTCGATCGCCCAGAAAGCCCTCAACGATCAGTTGCATACAGTATCTTCCATGTATGAAGAATTGGAAGAGTCTAACCAGATCAAAGACCAGCAGATATTCCAATCCTTATACACCAAATCCGAGTATATGGATAAAGTAGATGTCATACTCAAACGCTTAGACAGAAAACTAAAAACCCGCCAATACAATGACATCAATTCCCTGTACAAGGAGTTCAACCTGAAGTCTGAACGTGAAACCATTCTGAGTTCCTTCGATGAAGCGTTTCTGAAGGTCTACCCGCATTTTCTGGAAGAATACAACAAACTGCTCCAATCCACTCACCAGGCTGCATTGGATGAAAAGGGAACTCTGCCTCCGGAAGTACGCATCTTCGCACTGATGCGTATCGGGATCAATGACAACGAACAGATAGCCCGATTTCTCAACTTATCTCTAAACACTATTTATACTTATAAAACAAGAGTAAAGAATAAAGCCATCGTTCCGAAGGAAGAATTTGAGGATTATATCCTGAAGATCGATAGGGTCAAGTGAGCAGAAACACTTGATAAGAACCATATTTCCGGAATATCCAGCACCATTAAAATTTCTGATTAAAAGTTAGTTAACTGTTTCACGGATTTATATTCACACTTGAAGAGTATTTCTTTCCTCGCCGAAGACATACTTTTGCCCGATACTTAAAATGTGTGAATTAAACAAAGCTACATTAACAACTTTTAAACACAAATTTCATGAAGAAAGCCTTGAGGTATTACTGGAAAACAAGGTTGTTGGCAACCAACAAATTGTTACTCTCTTTATTTTTATTGTGTACTTCTACACTGCTTCTTGCTCAGCAACAGGTAGTGACCGGTACCATAGTAGACGATCTGGGTGATCCGCTGATCGGGGTTACTATTTCCGTAAAAGGAACAGGAACAGGTGCCTACTCCGATATGGATGGGAATTTCTCTGTGGAAGCTCCGGAAAACAGTACGTTAGTGATCACTTACATCGGGTTCGTCACCCAGGAAATACCGGTAACACCTACAACAAAACATCTGAATATCGTATTAGCGGATGATACTCACGTATTGAGTGAGGTAGTGGTAGTAGGTTACGGATCCCTGGAAAAGAAACAGGTAACCAGTTCCATCTCTTCTATCAAGGCAGAGAATCTGCCTGTGGGTGTAGGGGGTGCTACGGTGGCAACTGCACTGCTTGGAAAAGTCAGTGGATTGGTGATCGATGGAACAGACAGTCCCAATGCTACCAATAAATTTCAATTACGTGGTCCTGCCTCCATCAACTCCAGCGCGGAACCTTTGGTGGTGATCGATGGCATGCCCGGAGGCGATCTCCGTTCATTGATCCAGGAAGATATCCTCTCTATTGATGTATTGAAAGATGCTTCGGCGGGTGCTATCTACGGTACACGTGCCGCAGCCGGTGTGATCTTAGTCACCACCAAGAGTGGACAGGCAACCGACGGAAAAGTAAGAATGACCTATTCGGGTGAAGTATCCGTAAAGCAAGCATTTGGCAAGCCGGCGATGATGAGTGCAGAGGAGTTTCTGGCCAATGATCTGGGAACAGACTATGGGGCCGATGTAGACTGGTGGGACGAAGCCCTGGCAAACCATACAACCTCGCAAAAACACAACATCAGCCTGCAGGCCGGAAGTAAAAATGCACAGTTGTATGCCTCTTTCACCTACCAGACCAACAAAGGGGTGGTGAAATTTGAAGACCGTACAGACTATGCCGGACGCATGAACGCCAAGTTCAAACTGTTTGACGGATGGTTGGATATCGACGCACGCGCAGATTATCGCCAGGCATTCCGCAACAAAAGTACATTGGATATGGAAAAAACCTTCCGTAACAACCCGACCCGCGCGGTTTATGACCCGGAAAGCGAAACCGGATACAACATCTGGACGGGAGACAACAATCAACAGAATACCATTGCAGATGCTGCTCATTATACAGATGACGGACTTGACAAATGGTTTCGTCCGGATGTATCTTTCAAATTGAATGTATTACCTATTCCCGGATTATCTTACCAGCAAACCATTGCCTACGAATTGCGCCAATGGGAAGGGCATACCTATCGCGGCAAGAATCATACGGATGAAATCAGTGCCGGACGTACCGGAACAGCCAGTATAGAATTCAGCAAAACGGAAAACCTGAATACAGAAGGGTATTTTACGTATGTCAAAGAGGTGGGCGATCACTATTTCAACGCGGTAGCAGGCTACAGTTACTTCGAAGAGAATGGAGAAAGTTTCAGTATGAAAAACCGCAACTTTACCAGCGACCTGGTTGGGTACTGGGATATTGGTGCAGGTACGGCACAGTTAGGAACCGGCAGTAGTGATGCGGAAATGAAATCCAAGAAAAATATCACCGAGCGCCTGATGGCCTACTTCGGACGTTTCAACTACTCCTATAAAGATCGGTATATGGCTACGGCCACCATACGTCACGAGGGATCTTCCAAATTTGCCAAAGGCAATCAATGGGGTACGTTCTGGGCACTCTCCGGTGGATGGCGCATCTCTGAAGAAAACTTTATGAAAGACGTAAGCTGGATCAGTGAGTTGAAACTTCGTGTGGGATATGGGGTAACCGGTAACAACGGTTTTGATGCCAAATATGCAGCCACCATGTACGGTAAAGATGTATATTGGATCATGCCTGACGGAACCTGGGCATATACCTATGGAAAATCGGAAAACATAAATCCGGATCTGAAGTGGGAAGAAAAAACAGAATGGAACTTCGGTCTGGACTACTCTTTCCTCAACAACCGTCTGTACGGAAAAGTGGATATCTATCGCCGCAAAGTAAACGACCTGATCTATAGTGTAGCTGTGTCCAATCCGCCTTACACCAAAACAAGTATGCACCAGAACATTGGAAATATGGAGAACAAAGGATGGGAGTTTGAGATTGGCGCGGACATTGTACGTACCAAAGACTGGAGCTACTCAACCAGTATAAACATGTCTCACAATGAAAGCAAACTGACCTATCTGGATGGCAATCAGTCGTACATAGGGAAAGGAAGTTTCCCATCACCGGGAAGTTATGGCAACCCGATCCGCATCTATGAAGGAAATACCATCGGAAGTTTCTTCCTGTATAAATACGCCGGTCTGGATGAAGACGGAAAATTCTTAGTCTACAATGCCGATGATGAGATCATTCCGATCGAGGAAGCCCATAATGTAAATGACAAACGTCAGGTAGGTAACTATAACCCTAAAGTGATCTTAGGATGGACACAAAACCTGAGATACAAAAACTTTGACCTGGGTATTACCTGCGTTAGCTGGTTGAAATTTGACGTATACAATACATTCGATATGTTTCTGGGATTGCCCAATACCCCGGACCCCGGATTCAATATGCTGAAGAATGCACAAAAGAAAAACGGACATATCTATTCCAACAGAGATGCGATAGACTATTTCCTGGAAGACGGATCATTCTTTAAGATACAGAATATCAACCTGGGTTATACGCAAAGCCTGAAGAAATACAATAAATACGTAGAATCGGCACGTCTGTATATGACCATCAACAATGTGGCTAAATTCACCAAATACAGCGGTTCAAACCCGGAACAAAGCATTGTGGGTCTGGAGGGAGGTATCGACTACTTCAATAAGGTTTATCCTCAGGTACGCACTTATACTTTCGGAGTTCAATTAAACTTTTAATTCGGATATAATATGAAACAATATAAATTATCAGCATTTCTGTTTGGCGTAGTGGCCATGATCGCTATAGCCGGATGTAGCATAGACCCTGTTTACTATACGGAAACGGTACCTGATACATTCTTTGAGACCCAGCAAAATGTATGGCAACGATTCTATCGCCCGTTCACTCACTGGAGAAACTACATTGCAGGTGGCCGATACAGGTACGAGACCATGGAACTGGGTACAGATGAAATATGTATGCCCAGACGCGGAGAAGACTTTTCAGATGTTGATTATGAAAAAAGACATATACATGACTTCAGCTCCGGTACCCGTCGTTTAGACAATGCCTGGGAAAAGATAACGCAGGGAATAGCGCATGCCTGGGATGCCCTGGAAGATATAGATGCGAATGTAGACTTTGAAAAGATGGGCTTTCCCGAAGGAACCCGGGAATCGATGCTTGCCCAATTGCGTACGCTGGTTGCCTTCTACTACCTCGAAGGATTGGATCTTTGGGGAGGAATGCCCCTCTATTCTACAGTAAATACTCCTGTGGTCGGACGTTCTACAGACAAAGAGACATTTGACTTTATAGAAGAACTTCTGGATCTTGCGATCCCCGATCTTCCTGTAAAAGAAAGCCTGCACGAACTGGCTACAGGCAGCCTTACCCAGGCAGCAGGTGCCGCCCTGAAGGTTCGCCTGTACTTCAATGCAGAGTCTTACATAAACAAAGAGATGTACAGCGAAGCTGCTGCGATCTGCGAGAATATCATTGCCGGAAAATACGGAGAGTATGAGATAGCGGAAGATTGGAAAGAACCCTTCGGATTCACCAACAACAGATCGGGTGAAAATATCTGGTCAGTACCTTCCGACAATGTCTATCTGCAAGGCTATGAAGCTGTAGTACGGGCGATCATGCATTACAACAGTAGAGATTACCTGAAAAACAATGATGCCGGAGAAGGTTACAACGGAATATGCCTGACACCTTCATTGGATCCGGAAGGAAATCCATATACCTATAAACTGGGAAGTCCTTTTGCTAAATTTGAAGATACGGATATCCGCAAGAAACCCTATTACTATAAAGGAGATGGAGACTACGAAGGGATGTTCCTGTATGGGTTGCAGATCAACCCAGGGGATCTGGCAGATCCGACTATTGCAGATGAAGACAAAGCCGCGACCCGGGGAACCAAAGAATATGCCGGACAAATCCTTGAATTCCGGGATCAGATAGCCCGCTTTTCGGAAGTGACTCCTGACAATCCTGTGGAAAACTTGGTATCAGATATGAAATCCGGAGAGGAAAATTCCGGTGTCCGGTTGATGAAAATATCACCCATGCCGACTCTGGCAGATAACGACAAGAAATATGATCCTTACATTCCGGTAATCCGCCTGGCAGAGATCTATTACACATTGGCCGAATGCGAATTCAGGGCAGGTAATACAGAGAAAGCCGCACAATGGATCAATGCTGTGCGCAAACGCTACTTCCCTGACGGAGATCCGAATCCGGTGACGGCAGCCAATCTGGACCAGTGGCGTCTGCTGGATGAATGGTTGATCGAATTTATTGGTGAGAACCGCCGCCGTACAGACCTCATTCGCTGGGATGTATATGTCAATGAAGACTGGTGGGCACATACAGCATCAAAAGAGCCGCATAAGAACAGATATCCTCTGCATAGTAACAGTCTGAATAGCAATAACCTGTTGGAACAGAATCCCGGTTATGGAGGAAATTAATCTGTCAGAACAGGATCCTGGATATTATTTTTTCAGGTAAAAAGATTGTAGTTGAAAATGGGAGTGTGTCTCCATGAGACATCTCCCATTTTTAGGAAACAACCAGTAACTATCCGGAATATATCAGATTAAACATCTAACTTTGAGGCAGAGTAATATCCTGAATCGATTTTATATCACACTCCACCCTGCGAAACCGGTTCAATGAACTTATTAGAATGTAAAACCATGAAAAAGATTGCTTTTTTACTGACAGTACTGGCCGTATCCTTTCTTTCTGTTTCCGCATCCGCAAAAGAATATCCTTATGAATGGCTTTCTCTGGGAATGAGCGAATCCCCTACCACCATACAACGGGTCCGCTGGCGCACAATGACCGACCTGCCTCAGGCAGTTGCGGAACTGACACCGGCCCGACCTTCGCCGGATCTGTGGAACGATGTCACACTCTATCAGGCGGTATCTGAAACAAAAGATGACTATGGAGTAGTCAGATCTTACCACCACATCACTTTTGACAACCTCACCCCCCGATACAAAATACCTCTACCGCATAGGCGACGGCAACGACCATTGGAGCGAATGGTATGAATTCAAAACAGCCAAGACTACCAATGACGAATTTTCCTTTATCTACATCTCCGATGTACAGGTAGGGATCCACGATCATTATCCGCGTGTGATCCGACAGGCCACCAGATCCTCGGCAGACGCATCGTTCATCATGTTCGCAGGCGACCTCACCGGAGGAGCATCGGAATGGGAATGGAATGCTTTCTTCCAATCCAACGGCTGGATCTTCGGTATGCTTCCTGTCGTGCCTATCCCGGACAGTCACGAGTATACACACGGCAAACTGACCACCTATTGGGATCACCTGTTCAGCTATCCGGAAAATACACCGAAAGAACTATCGGAACAGGGTAATTACTTTTTCGACTACCAGGGATGCCGCTTCCTGATGATCAATACCAAAGAATTGCTGAGTGGCAGCGAGGAGTACCGCACCCAGGCATTGGCATGGATAGAAGAGAAACTGGCCACCAATCCTCACAAATGGTGCGTGGTGCAACAGCACCGCCCTATCTATTCCGTAGCGGAAGGGCGTAGCAGCGAAGGGATATACGAACGCCTCAATCCGCTGTACGAAAAATACGATGTAGACCTGGTACTCACCGGACACGATCACATCTATGCGCGTATGCGGGGAGAGAATAGTCCCAAAAACTCCGATCTGCTATCCGGGCCCATACATATAGTATCCATCGCGGGCTCTCAGGTATATGTACCCGAATTCTATACCTATGTAGAAAGAACAGGATCCAACATCCAACTGTATCAGAACGTAACTATCAATGAAAATCATCTGGAATTCAAAGCCTATCTGGCGACAGGCGAATTATACGATCATTTCTTCATCAACAAACCTGGTGATTCGAAGTCTTTCACAGACAAAGCGATGGGCTGGCCCGAGATCACCGACATACCTACAAAGACATGGCAGGTATATACAGAAGAAGATATGGCGCGTTTCCGTCGCCAACGGGAAGAATATCTGAAATCTAAATCCTCTGAATAAGTTAACAATTAATAATTACATTTCTCTTGGTTTGATCCGTGCACGCATAAACAGGATCAACAAAAAAATACCCGCGTCGCGATTGACGAGGGTATTTTTGTATCTATCCAAAATCTACTCCCACTCTATCGTTGCAGGAGGCTTGGAGCTGATATCGTACGTCACACGATTCACCCCCTTCACCTTATTAATAATATCATTCGAGACCTTGCCCAGGAAGTCGTAGGGAAGATGTGCCCAATCGGCCGTCATCGCATCCGTAGAGGTAACCGCGCGCAGAGCAACTGCACGCTCGTAGGTACGCTCATCGCCCATTACGCCGACCGACTGTACCGGAAGCAGAATAACTCCCGCCTGCCATACCTGATCGTACAATCCCCAGTCGCGCAATCCCTGGATAAAGATATCATCCGCATCCTGGAGGATACGTACCTTCTCCGGAGTGATATCGCCCAGGATACGCACGGCAAGCCCCGGTCCCGGGAAAGGGTGCCGTCCGATCAGATGCTCCGGCATACCCAGTTCACGACCTACCCGGCGTACTTCGTCTTTAAACAGCAGACGGAGAGGTTCGCACAGTTTCAGATTCATTTTCTCAGGAAGTCCTCCCACATTGTGGTGACTTTTGATCACGGTACCTGTGATAGATAAGGACTCTATACAATCGGGATAGATGGTGCCCTGTGCCAGCCATTTAACATCCTGTATTTTATGAGCCTCTTCATCGAAAACGTCAATAAATCCTTTGCCTATGATCTTACGTTTTTGTTCGGGGTCTGTTACCCCCGCCAGTTCACCGAAGAAACGGGCACTGGCATCCACACCGATGACATTCAATCCCAGACATTCATAATCATGCAGTACATGAGTAAACTCATTCTTACGCAACATTCCATGATCTACAAAGATACAGGTCAGGTTCTTACCAATCGCTTTGTTGAGCAGCACTGCCGCCACAGAAGAGTCGACTCCTCCACTCAGTCCGAGCACCACTTTATCATCTCCCAACTGCTCTTTCAGTTCAGCTACCGTACTCTCTATAAAAGAGGCGGGCGACCAGTCCTGACGGCAACCACAGACATCTACCACAAAGTTTTTCAGCATCTGTGTTCCGTCTTCACTGTGAAATACCTCCGGATGGAACTGTACGCCCCAGATCTGTTCATCCTCCACCTGATAGGCGGCAACAGCTACCTTATCCGTAGAAGCAATGGTTTTGAAGTTCTCAGGAACCGCGGTGATCGTGTCACCGTGGCTCATCCATACCTGTGTATTGTCTTTCACCCCACGGAACAACACATTGTCTTTGCAGAAAGAAGCCAGGTGTGCCCGACCGTACTCACGTGTATTGGCTGGCTCTACCTTTCCACCCTGGGAATAAGCCACAAACTGTGCTCCGTAACAAATGCCCAGGATCGGATATTTCCCGCGGATCTCACTCAATTCCGCTTTGAACGCTTTGTCGTCATAAACCGAAAAAGGGCTTCCCGAAAGAATCACCCCTTTCACCGTTTCATCACCTGCCGGAAATTTATTGTACGGCACGATCTCGCAATAGGTATCGAGTTCGCGTACCCGCCGACCGATAAGCTGAGTGGTCTGTGAACCGAAATCAAGTATGATAATCTTCTCTTGCATATAATGAGGGTATAAGATAATTTGGTGCAAAAATAGACAATTTCTTTGTCTCCTTATCTATACTTGAATAACATTTCTACTATTTTATCAGATAAGTACTTCTGCTTTTCCGGGATACAGGAAAAATTCTCACATTATACGGAAAAAGGGGGTTTCAACATGCAATCAGAAGCAGAAAAAAACAGGATAAAAAAACCAGATAAGATAAAAATATGAATACCAGAAACAGGACTGTATGGCAAAGTCAAAACTGCACAAAAGTTACACCAGTTCTGCACCAGACCTGCATCAAACTTGCATCAGATTTGCATAATCCCCTCGTGATAATCAGACAGGCTGGCTTTATAG
>JAJBTC010000088.1 GCA_020861095.1 Bacteroides sp. | reverse complement strand
GATGCATAGTGTTTCGCTTTGGGGTTTTGTACTAAAAAACGCAGGTGGAATGTGGATAAATGGCTATATACAATCCGGGTACGAAAAAATAATATAAACATAAATAAAAAGTATGATGAGAAAATTTTTCATGTGGCTGTTTTTCACAGCCTTCGTTTCGTGTCCGTCGGGGTTCAGTCAGTCTATTCCCGGACGTAGTTTTCAGATCGCGCCCGATTAGCCTGCAACTTCCCGGTTTGGCAGGGAAGATCGATCTTGCAGAGAGTACATTCAATTTTTAATGATTAGTTAATGAAAAAAACAGACAAAACAAAGAACAAGTCCCTTGGAGGAACAGAGGCAGGACACCTGACGGGCCTGTCTTCCTGTCACTCCTCTCCGGTAGTGCCGCAGAGGAGTCGTACGTCAGACAAATCCATGTATATATTTTATTTATTTTTTTCAGGAAACGTATGAACAGACAACATTTTATATCCTATTTATCTGTTTGCCTCTTATGGAGTGCAACAGCCCTTCGGGCACAGGACATCATGAAGAACATCCGTCCCGAAACTCCTGCCATCGCGCAGTTTACACGCTACGACGAGATGCCCGTGAGCGAATACACCGGTATTCCCGACATCTCCATCCCTTTGTATACCATTGAAGAAGACGGTTTCCAACTCCCGTTGCAACTTACCTACCATGCCGGAGGCATCAAGGTGAACCAGGAGGCCAGTTGGGTGGGCCTGGGTTGGGATCTGCCTCTGTCCAGTGTGGTGCAGATCATCAACGACGAGTGCGATTTCGGTACTGCTGCTATGGGATCGAGAAAGATCAATCGCATGCTGCCCGACTATCCCGCTACAACTACCGGCGTAGGGTGCATCACTGAGTTTCCCATGCGCTATCGCTATCCGGGGTCTATAGATGGCATAGGCTGGACGGCTACCTATCCGACCTATACCCCGCAGATCCAGCACGCCTTCAAGGTGGCTACCGACTGTTACGTTCCCTACAAAAAGGACTTTACTACCAAACGGGAGATCTTTTTTTCAGATAATGGGGGTGAACTCTGCGATTCCGAACCCGATATCTTTAAGGTGCAACTTTTCGGAGAAACCGTACACTTTATTATAAACTGGAACACAGGTGCTTTTGTTCCTCTGAACCGACAGGGATATAAGATCTCCCGTTCGGGCGACAGCTGGACGGTGACCAATCCACATGGAGAGAAGTTCCTCTTCACCCAGAAGATCGAGACCATTTCGGACATCACTTCCGGTTCGCCCTCGGGTTCCTACTTCACCACCCGCAAGAGTATGGTGGCCTGGTTGCTTACTCAGATCACCACCCGTCACGGCAAGGTGATCCACCTGGAGTATGAGGTCTCTTCACCTTATACCCGTCCGGCACAGGTTTCCGAGGTGTATACTTCCCCTCACAGTCGCACGCTCTCCACACTCACCAGCAATGTGGCAGCCTATGGACAGCCTCCTTATAAACAGATCCACCGCACATCGGTCACTTCCAGAGAACCCTATTTCTACCTGAAAAAGATCACCTTCCCCAAAGGGAGCGCGGAGTTTACACTGGCTTCCCGGACAGACGTGACGCAGAAGAAAAGGTTGTCTAAAATCACCATTTACGATCATATGGGAAATTATAGGAAACAAATAGAACTGAAGAATGATTATTTTAATCCGAATAATACAAAAAAGCGTCTGAAACTGACTGGCATAATGATTAATTTCCAACGGTGCTATAGTTTTTATTACAACGAAACTCTCTCACTTCCGGAACTCACCTCTTTGTCACAGGATTGTTGGGGATATTACAATGGCCATGCCAATACCACGCTGATTCCTAATCCTGCCCGCTACTATCTGCCCAACTGGAAAGATGTGACGAATAACAAAAACAATCTTTCCTCCAACCTTCCTTACACCCAGGCAGGTATACTCAAGGAGATCGTCTATCCGACGGGAGGCTCAGTTGGTTTCGAGTATGAATCCCATACGTTTGACAATTATACCTATCGGGTACCCGATTATTCGGAGTTGCGCTCCACCACCAACAGTGGGATAACCAAAGGGCACGGATTGCGGGTCAGAAGTGTAGTGCATAAAAATAGCGATGGAAAGGTTCTTAAACAGACGGAATATACCTACGAAGGAGGCAAAGCGATCCTGCCCCGGCTTTTTTTCCGTACCTATTCCTATAAAGATCTCGGCTATACACCTACCATTCAGGTAAGTACCCGGATAGGTTCTTCCATAGTAGAAGAGAGTACTCTATCAGGGTATACGGTCTTCAATCCGCTCTCTTCCATGGATGGAGTGGGTTACAGCAAAGTCACCAAACGGATAAAAAGTACAGACGGAAAAGACAACGGACGGATAGAGACCTCTTATCACAACCATCCGGATATTACTTTCCTGAACTGCTCTCAGAACGATGCTATCGCACCCATACCTGCCTATAAGAACCATAGCAAGCCGGCCAATGGTAGTGTGGAAGGTCGTAAATATTACGATAGGCAGGGAAATCTGGTCAGGGAAGAGAGTCATTCCTATAAGAACATTCTATCTTCCCTGTTCTATGGTGCACGGATCTCTAATTATAATTATTACTTTGCGTTGGTAGATCCGCAGATCAACCGGTATGCCCGGCATTTACTGGCCTATTATCCGATCTTTGACTTTCAGACTCTGGTTACTCGTCAGGAAGAGATCACTTATCTGAATGGTACGCCTGTGAAGCTGGCAAAGGAGTATACTTACGATGTTACCAATCGACTCAGCAGTACGAAAGAAACCGTTTCGGGTACTACGGCTACAGAGACTACGCAATATACTTATCCGGGTTCCACACTGGCCGAAGAGAAGCAGTTGGTCACTCTTAATCGCATTGCTGAACCGGTGGTTATTCAGAAACTGAACTATCAGGGAAGGGTGACGGACTATCTGAAAAACCTTTATACCCTCAATGGTTCCAGAGTCAACTACAGCGGATACGAAAAACGCAGAAACAGCGCTACTCCCGTTATAGATCAGGTGAAATACGAAGCGTTTGACAGTTATGATAATCCGGTTCAGATCAGAGGAAAAGAGAATTTACCTGTCACTTATCTCTGGGGGTATCAGGGAAAATATCCGATAGCTGAGATCATCAATGCAACCTATGCGGAAGTGAAATCCAGGTTAGGAGTTGCTCTGCTTCAACGATTGGAGACTACAACCGAACCTGCGGAGGCAGATCTGAATACATTAAATAACCTACGTACCTCCTGGCCTTCTGTACAGGTGACAACTTATCTCCATCAACCTTTGCTGGGGTAACTTCCGTTACAGATCCCAAAAAGAGTACTACTTATTACGAATATGATGTCAATTTTAACAGGTATATAATTGTGAGAGATCAGGATAAAAATATACTCATGGAATCTGTACATAATTACAAACTTGGTGATCTGAAAAAACCCTCTGTAACAAGTATTACACAGGAAAACGGAGAAGTCTGTGTTAAATATACCGCTAGTCACCGGTATTTGCCTCCTACAAGTGGAACGTGGTATGTAACGGCCACGCATACTTCCACAGGAAAACAATACAGCAATCATGGTGGGTATGACAGTGGAAAAAAATGTGTAAGGCTTACTGCGGGAACATATGAAATGAGAGTAGGTGTAGTCGGAGGAACAGAATCGGAGCCTTCGAAAGTAACTGTAAAATAATGAATAGATAAGTTTAGTATGAAAAAATATATTGGTATACAATTATGTTTGTGGCTCTGTAGTTATCCTGCGGTTGCTGTATGGTCACAATTGGGAAATTATCAGATGACGATTGTGCCCAAAGAAGAAATGACAAACGTAGGGAATATCAGTCAGACAAATGTCCTTACTACTATCAGATTTTATGATGATCTGGGACGACCGGGAAAAGATTTATTGTTTCAGCAATCTCATGCTTTCCGTTCCATCAGTTCTTTCTATACATACGATGCGTGGGGGAGAGAAGTAAGTCAATGGAATGCTTATCCGGAAAATTCAGGTCTTCTGCCGACATACAACTCCAGTTTCTCATCCGGTAATATTGTCTCCTTTCACAACGACCAGAACCCCTATTCCGAGATCCAATACGACGGCTCACCACTCAACCGTCCGGTAGCGCAGTATGGTCCGGGAGCCGATTGGCACAGCAAAAGCAAAGGCATCCGTACGGAATATCTGACCAATAGCACCACAGATGCCAATCTTACCTGTATACGGTATACGGTCAATACCTCTACGTA
The DNA here is from genome assembly GCA_020861095.1 of Bacteroides sp. Lineage (GTDB taxonomy): Bacteria > Bacteroidota > Bacteroidia > Bacteroidales > Bacteroidaceae > Bacteroides. The sequence continues at coordinate 1,779 of JAJBTC010000088.1, read as the reverse complement.
TGCCGTTGCGGCAGGTACGAACTATGCGGCAGGCGAATTGTATGTGGTCAAAACCACCGATGAAGATGGTAAGATCTCCTATACATTTACTGATAAACAGGATAAAATCGTATTGCAGCGTCGGCTCTCAGGTAGCGAACGCTTCGATACCTATTATCTCTACGATGAGTACGACAACCTGGTCTATGTATTTCCTCCTGCGGTCAACGGAGTGGTCACGACAGTCAACCTCGACCAATATGCCTATTGGTACAAGTATGATACACAGAACCGCTGTACCGAGAAGAAACTTCCCGGATGCGCTTCCGTAAAGTATGTCTACGACCAGGCAGACCGGGTTGTTTTCTCCCAGGATGGCAATCAGGCGGCCCGTTCTGCTACTGAATGGACCTTCTACCTGTACGATACATTCGGACGGCAGGTACTACAGGGTACCTGTGCGAATACAAATACTTCCTCTGCAGCCTCTGTGGTAGTGACTGCCTCTTTCACGGCATCCAACAACGGTATCGGCAACAGTGGCTATACCAGCAACTTTACCCTGACCAATCCCGTGGTGGAGCGTATCTGTTATTACGATGATTATCGGTTCCGTGCGCTGACCGGGTTCACCGATGCCACCCATTTCCCGGTAGCCACCGTAGATGCCAGAGGGTTGCTGACCGGACAGGTACATATCCTGCCGCCAACAGGCACGCGTCTTTGTGAAGCCTTCTACTACGATGCCAAAGCGAGACCGGTGCGGCATGTGGCAGGCAATCACCTCGGTGGATACGACAAGACAGTCACTACCTATACCTTCACCGGAAAGCCTGTAACCCTAACCCGAACCCATACGGCTACAGGGAAGACTACCCAGACGGAAGTGTATACCTATACTTATGACCATGCCGAGCGGCTTACCAAACTGACTCATAAACTGGGTAGTAATGCTACTGTTACATTGGCCGAGCATACCTATGATGAACTGGGACGTATACTGACAAAAACCAATCATTCGTCCGCGGTAAATACAATTACTTATGCTTATAATGTACGTAACTGGATCACGCAAACCAAAGGCAATAAATTCAGACAGGATTTGTTTTATAATTCCGGTCCTCTGCTTCTGGCTCCCTGTTTCAATGGGAATGTAAGTGCTATGACCTGGTTGGTGGAGAATGGTTCTGGTCAGACTCAATATTGGTATAGATTTGCTTATGACGATCTGAACCGGCTTACCGACGCAGTTTATAATACGGGGATACCTCCAACAGGTAATCCTAATCGGTTCGATGAGAAAGTGACGGAGTACGACAAAAATGGAAACATTAAAAAACTTCAGCGTTGGGGTAAAACTTCGGATACTACTTATGGAATTATAGATGATCTTACTTTCACCCACACCGGAAACCAGCTATTAAACGTCTCAGACGCAGCTACCGATCCTACCTATGCGGGTAATTTCAATTTTGTGGATGGTAACAAAGGAACGGGTATGGAATACCTCTGGGATAAAAATGGTAACTTAGTGCAGGATTATAACAAACAGATAGCCAATATCTCGTATAATTCCTTAAATTTGCCCGTAAAGTTGCAATTCCGTCAGGGCCACACGGTAGAGTATCTGTACGATGCTTCGGGAGTGAAACGTCAGGTCAAGCACACCACTACCAATCAGAACCTTGCGGTTGGTTGGGGAAGCTTCAAAGACATCACCGCCGCTCAGAAAGCCAGTGAGAAGATAACGGATTATTGTGGCAGTGTGATCTATGAAAACGGAGCCTTGAAAATGATCCT
>JAJBTC010000139.1 GCA_020861095.1 Bacteroides sp. | reverse complement strand
CCTCTGATTCAGTCTTTTGCTGGTAAATTTTCTAAGTTTTTATTTGATATTTTGTTTTGTTAGCCTATATTTGTGAGAAGGTTAACTACGGGATTTTGTGTAACATTATATTCATCCACTCAATCAGGTATTATGAATAAGGCAGAACTTATCAGCGCTATGGCCGCTGATTCCGGACTGAGTAAGTCCGATTGTAAAAAAGCATTGGATGCTTTTGTTTCCAACGTATGCGAAACCCTGGAAGCTGGCGAAAAGGTTTCCTTAACAGGATTCGGTACATTTATGGTTGCTCAGCGCAAGGAGAGACCGGGCGTTAACCTTTCTACCAAAGAGAAAATAGTTATTCCTGCCAAAAATGTAGTGAAATTCAAGCCGGGTACAGATCTGGCCGATGCGGTTCAGTGACCGATTGCCGGTGCGTAACAGTAAATGACAAAGAACCTGTTTAAACTTTCTCCGGAAGATTTAAACAGGTTCTTTGTTTGCGATGCAAACAGCAGAGAATATCCATCATAGGTGTCCACTTTACGGGCTTGGTCCAATTGCAAGGTTTTCAAAGAAGAAGTGATACCATCTGTTATTTCGATCGTAAATCGTAAATTGGTAAATCGTAAATAGCTCTGCGTTTCCTTTTTTTGTATCTTTGCACCCACAAATTTAGGAGGTTATGAATATAGAGAACAGACTTGTGAATTCCGTGATCGGCGGATTAAAAATACTTTACGGACAGGATGTGCCGGCTGCACAGGTGCAATTGCAGAAAACAAAAAAGGAGTTTGAAGGACATCTTACTTTAGTGGTCTTTCCTTTCCTGAAGATGTCACGTAAAGGCCCTGAACAGACAGCACAGGAGATCGGAGAGTATTTGTTGTCGAACGACCCGGCTGTCGCAGGTTTCAATGTGATCAAAGGATTTCTGAATCTGAATATCTCTTCTGCTTCCTGGATCGGTTTACTGAATTCCATTCATGCCGATGAGCAATACGGGATTGTACCGACAGGTGAGAATGCTCCCCTGGTGATGATCGAATACTCTTCTCCCAATACCAACAAGCCTCTTCATCTGGGGCACGTACGCAACAATCTGTTGGGTAAATCATTAGCCAATGTGATGGAGGCCAATGGCAACCGGGTGGTGAAGACCAATATTGTGAACGACCGGGGTATCCACATCTGTAAGTCCATGCTGGCCTGGCAGAAGTATGGCCAGGGAGAAACCCCGGAAAGTTCCGGTAAGAAAGGAGATCATCTGGTGGGTGATTATTATGTCTCTTTCGATCAGCATTACAAAGCGGAACTCAGCGAACTGATGGCTGGTGGACTGACGAAAGAGGAGGCGGAAACTGCTTCTACCCTGATGCAGGAGGCGCGCGAGATGCTTCGCAAGTGGGAAGCCGGAGATCCGGAGGTACGTGCGCTCTGGAGCATGATGAACGGATGGGTCTACAAAGGGTTCGACGAGACTTATCAGCAGATGGGAGTCGACTTCGATAAGATCTATTATGAATCGGAGACGTATCTGGAAGGAAAAGACAAAGTGCTGGAAGGGTTGGACAAAGGGGTCTTTTATCGTAAGGAGGATGGTTCGGTATGGGCCGACCTGACCGCGGAAGGATTGGATCATAAACTCCTGTTGCGTGCCGATGGCACTTCCGTTTATATGACCCAGGATATCGGGACCGCCAAACTCCGCTTTGATGATTATCCGATCCATAAAATGATCTATGTAGTGGGCAACGAGCAGAACTATCATTTCCAGGTGCTGTCTATCCTGCTGGACAAACTGGGCTTTGAGTGGGGAAAAGATCTGGTACATTTCTCTTACGGTATGGTAGAACTTCCCGAAGGAAAGATGAAATCCCGTGAAGGTACGGTCGTAGATGCGGACGATCTGATGGAGGAGATGATCTCTACAGCCAGGGAAACGTCTCTCGAATTGGGCAAACTGGACGGATGCACCGAAGAGGAAGCGCAGCATATCGCCCGTATCGTCGGACTGGGAGCTCTGAAATATTTCATTCTGAAAGTGGATGCCCGTAAGAATATGACTTTCAATCCGAAAGAGTCTATCGACTTCAATGGGAATACCGGACCTTTCATCCAGTATACATACGCGCGTATTCAGTCAGTACTTCGTAAAGCGGCCGAAGCAGGTATCTCTGTTCCTGCCAGCTTGCCTGCGGATCTGGTTCTGAACGAAAAAGAACAGACCCTTATTCAGAGCCTGGCTGAGTTTGCCGCTGTGGTGCGTCAGGCGGGAGAGGACTACAGTCCTTCTGTGATTGCCAATTATACCTATGATCTGGTAAAGGAATACAACCAGTTCTATCACGATTTCAGTATTCTGCGTGAAGAGAACGAAGATACAAAGGTCTTCCGTCTGGTACTTTCGGCCAATGTCGGTAAAGTGGTGCGTCTGGCTATGGGAATCCTGGGCATTGAAGTTCCCGACCGGATGTAATCCGGACTTATGAGTTGATTTTGTTATGATACAGATAGATAATGTAGTGATCTCCCTGGATGTGTTCAGGGAGAAATTTTTATGTGATCTCGGCGCTTGTGCGGGCGAGTGTTGTGTAGAAGGGGATGCAGGTGCTCCGTTGGAAGAGGAGGAGGTAGGGCGTATCGAAGAGGTATTGCCTCTGATCTGGGACGACCTTTCCCCGGCAGCCCGCGCGGTTATCCATAAGCAGGGAGTGAGCTATCGAGACAGTGACGGCGATCGGGTGACTTCCATTGTGAATGGGAAAGATTGTGTTTTTACCTGTTACGACGAAAAAGGATGTTGCTACTGTGCCATTGAGAAAGCTTTCCGGGAGGGAAAGACCGGTTTCTACAAGCCTGTCTCCTGTCATCTCTATCCCATCCGTGTCTCTCCCATGGGGCTATATCAGGCAGTGAACTACCACCGGTGGAGTGTATGCAAAGCCGCTGTACTGTTGGGACAAAAAGAAAATGTCCCTGTTTACAGATTCCTTAAAGAGCCATTGATCCGTAAGTTCGGAGATGCCTGGTACCGGGAGCTGGAGGAGGCAGCCCGTGAATTGAAGGAACAGGGGGTGATCTGAAGTTGCTATCCTTCCTATCTGTAGAGACGCAAAGAGATTTACGATTGACTGATTTACGATTTACGATTGAAATTACAGAAAGAATCTGTTTGTGAATCCCTATACATAATCTGTTTGTGAATCCCTATACATAATATTTTATATGCAAAACATACGAGACGCATAGTTGCGTCTCCGCAGCATAGTAATAAATATAGGTACACGTCTGATTAATAGCTGTCTGCTGTCCGGTTTCCAGCAAATGCCTGATCAGGTACATTTGTATAGAACTGAAATACTTCTTTCACAAAGTTGAATCCGCACCCCGGAGACGCAAATATGCGTCTCTACAGGTGAGTATATATAAAAAAAGTTCCGGCTAACGGATCACTCCGTGCCGGAACTTCTTCGTTGTAAGATGTGAGGTTGGTAATTAATTAAATTAAAATCACGCGTCTATGTTCGCATAGGTCGCGTTTTCTTCTATAAATTCCCGACGAGGACCCACGTCTTCTCCCATTAACATGGAGAATATGTAATCGGCTTCCGCCGCATTTTCGATATTTATCTGTTTCAGCAGTCGGTTGGCCGGATCCATGGTTGTTTCCCAAAGCTGCTGAGCATTCATTTCTCCCAGCCCTTTGTAGCGTTGTGTATGGATGGCACTTTCCGAACCGCCACCGTATTTATCAATAAACTCCTGCCGTTGCGCGTCTGTCCAGCAATACTCCTCTACTTTTCCCTTCTTGCAGAGATAGAGGGGAGGGGTAGCAATGTAGAGATATCCATTCTGGATGATCTGCGGCATATAGCGGAAGAAGAAAGTCATGATCAGGGTGTCGATGTGCGATCCATCGACATCGGCATCGGTCATGATGATGATCTTGTGGTAGCGCAGCTTCTCAATATTCGCAGCTTTGCTATCCTCTTCCGTACCTATCGTAACACCGAGAGCCGTATAGATGTTGCGGATCTCATCACTTTCGAGCGCTTTGTGATACATGGCTTTCTCTACATTCAGGATCTTACCACGCAGGGGAAGAATAGCCTGGAAAGCACGGTTACGCCCCTGTTTTGCTGTACCTCCTGCGGAGTCTCCTTCGACCAGGAACAGTTCGCACTTCAGCGGGTCTTTGTCGGAGCAGTCGGCTAGTTTACCCGGCAGTCCACCTCCCGACATCGGCGATTTGCGCTGAACCATCTCGCGTGCTTTACGCGCGGCATGGCGGGCCGTAGCGGCCAGGATCACTTTGTCTACGATCATCTTGGCCTCTTTCGGATGCTCTTCCAGGTAATAAGAGAGTGCTTCTCCTACTGCCTGATCCACTGCTCCCATTACCTCGTTGTTACCTAATTTGGTCTTGGTCTGTCCTTCAAACTGGGGCTCGGCCACTTTGATGGAGATCACAGCGGTGAGCCCTTCGCGGAAGTCGTCTCCGGCAATCTCTATTTTCACCTTTTCCAGCATCTTGCTGTCTTCGGCATATTTTTTCAGCGTACGGGTCAGCGCGCGGCGGAATCCCGCCAGGTGCGTACCTCCTTCGATCGTATTGATGTTGTTTACATACGAGTGGATATTCTCACTGAAAGAGGTATTGTACATGATAGCCACTTCAATGGGGATACCCTGCTTCTCTGTGTTCAGATAGATCACATCGTTGATCAGGTGCTCGCGTGAAGAGTCGATAAAGCGTACAAACTCCCGCAATCCCTCTTCCGAGTAGAATACTTCATGTTTGTCCGGGTTGCCCTCTTCATCCAGACGTTTGTCTGTCAGCGTGATCTTCACTCCGGCATTCAGATAGGCCAGCTCGCGCATGCGGGCAGCTAAGATCTCGTATTTATAGACCAGATCGGTAAAGATCGTCGGGTCCGGCCAGAAAGTCTGGCGCGTACCGGTAATGTCTGTCGTTCCGGCCTCTTTCATATCGTAAAGCGGCTTACCGCACTCATATTCCTGCTGGAACATGAGACCGTTGCGGAATACCTGCGTAGTCATGTGCGTAGACAGTGCGTTCACACACGATACACCTACCCCATGCAACCCTCCGGATACTTTGTAAGAGTCTTTGTCGAATTTACCTCCGGCGTGCAGTACGGTCATTACCACTTCCAGAGCCGATTTCTTCTCTTTCTCGTGAAAGTCTACCGGAATACCGCGCCCGTTGTCCTGCACGGTGATGGAATTATCTTCGTTGATGGTCACTTCGATCTGATCGCAATAACCGGCCAGTGCTTCGTCAATAGAGTTATCTACTACCTCATATACCAGGTGATGAAGACCTTTTGTACTGATGTCACCGATATACATCGCGGGGCGTTTTCTTACCGCTTCCAGTCCTTCCAGTACCTGGATACTGTCGGCAGAATAGCTTCCGTTCTGGGTGTTGATTTGTTCTTCAGTCATATGTTGTTTTTCTCTAATTTTAAACCAGACAAAGATAGTAAAAATAGCTGGTAAATAGTGTTATTACAACGTTAATTTTTACCTGCTTACCGGCATTTTAAAAGGTGTTCTCGTGGTTTTTTTCTGTTGCCGGCAGGGATGAGCGGGTCCGTAGGTCCGGCTTTTCTTTCCGTTGGGCTTTGGCGGATGGCGGGAGAGGAATGAGACTGGAAAGGTAAACACGTAAAGCGATAAGCCGGATCATACAATCCGGCTTATCGCTTAATATGTAAAAGTTTTGAAAATTTGAAAATTAACCGAGCTTATTTATATAAACAGCCAGTTTGGATTTCAGATTGTTTGCTTTGTTCTTGTGAATGATATTCACTTTAGCCAACTTATCCAGCATTTTAGTAACACCCGGATACATGGCAGCAGCTTCTTCTTTGTTTGAAGTAGCGCGAAGCTTTCTAACAGCATTTCTCATGGTTTTCGCATAATATCTGTTATGAAGTCTTCTCTTCTGCTCTTGTCTGATTCTTTTTAATGAGGATTTGTGATTTGCCATCTCGACTAATCTAAATTTTTAAGTTGTTTTATTTTGTAGCCCATAGGGGAATCGAACCCCTCTTTCC
>JAJBTC010000217.1 GCA_020861095.1 Bacteroides sp. | reverse complement strand
TGACGATTGACGATTGAAATGACAGAAAGAATATTTATGTAAATTCCAATGCGTACCATTTTATATGCAAACATACGAGACGCAAAGAGATTTACGATTTAACGATGTACGATTGAAATTACAGAAAGAATCTGTTTGTAAATCCTTATGCGTACCCTTTTATATGCAAACATACGAGACGCATGGCGTGCACGGGTGTCCCGAAAAATAGGTTAAGATTCTCCGAACTATCCAACTGTCACACATTTACTCCGATTTCCACAGAAAGCCCAAAGGGCTTTACTATGCATAACCCCCAGTGAAGCGCAGTAAGGGCCATAGCCCGTAACGGAGCGACTGGGGGTACATCTGAGGTATCTACAGTCAACCCCAAAGTGGGTTGAATAGAGAAAAACTCCATTCTACATAGCATAAGCCCGATTTTACCTCTTTTTATTCAGGATAGAATCATTCAACCCACTTCGGGGTTGAAGAAAGAGGCGTAGTCATACCCCCAGTCGCTCCGCTATGCTGCGCTTCACTGGGGGTTATGCACAGTAAACCCTCCGGGTTTTCAGAGGAAATCAGAGTAAATAAGTGAGATGTGGATACCTTATGGAAATGTAAGAGTCTGAAATTCTCCGGATAAAATAATAGATATAAATCATGGAAATAAAATAGATGTTCTTACATGTTAACGATTTATTCGGGACACCCTTGTACACCGTGCGTCTCCGCGGTGTAGGTCCAACACAGGTTCGCGTCTCTCTGCGATACACATCCAACAAAGAAGGATAAATGTCTTCGTCCTATAAGTCCGATACTTTCATTTTCGTATGGGGAAACACCCTCTTTTCCATAACCGGACTTCACCGGAAGAAGCATACGAATATCACATTGTCAGATTGACAATGTGATATTTCTGATCCGTAAGAACAACGTATTTACAAACATCCGATCGAACAATAAATAAAAAGCCACCAGACAGGATTTACAAAAATTCATTTTGTCTGTAATCAGCAAATAAGCACTACATATGGAAACAATTAGCAGTTGATCGTCTACAAAAAGATTCTTATTCTTTAACATCCATATCCTATTTCCCTCGGAAAAGCATCCGCAAAAAAGTATCTTTCAGACGCATATTTTCGATTTATTTACAAAAAGTCTCTCGTGTTTCAATTGAACCGCCCACAGTCTTATACTTGAGCGCTCTGTTGCATATACTTGAGCGCCCTGTTTCCGGCAATTGAGCAGTCTGTTTATATCCAGATACGCGCATATAGAACGGCACCAGACAGCTTCTGAGAGAGATTGCAAGAGTTAAACTAACTCCTGTTACTCTCTATTCAGCACCTTTTTAAAGATGTCAGAATAAGTAAATACTTAAAAACAGGAGCCATAAGACAGCAGATCCTCTATACAAGCGACAAAATGATATTCCAGTACACGCGCAACAAGGTGGAAATAAACCCTTACTTTGCCTCCTCTTCTACTCTTCCGTCAGCACAAGGTTTGCTATCCATGCCCACAGGTTTGCTATTATTTTCTCCATATTGTTCACAACCTGGCCATCATGGGTAATAGATTCACCAGAACTGTTTGCGAAATTATTATAAAGATCGATATCTCCCGAATAAACGATCCGGTCCGCAAAATCGATCCCCAGCACCACTCCTCCAGTCTTGCCCAACAGAATAGGTGAAATACCGTTTGCCAGAGCAAAAGACAGATCTATTTCTCCAAACGTATTATCTTGACAACGGATCAGCGCTGTTGTATCTACTTCTCCGAAAGGCCCCCTCCGGATCACTTCGGGAATGTCCGGCGAGATGGTAAAAGGCGGATAAGGATCAGTCGTATTGTACCTGGGTGAGACTCCGAGCGCATTGAGCATATTGATGTTGGTACTGCTGTTGTCATATTGTACAATCATCACCCTGCGGTCATTTGCCTCTAACCAGGCTAAATAATTGGCCACTGATGTTGTATTATCCGATGACAGATAGGTGAGGTAGAGCACATCGAACAGCGTAAGAAGTGCGGAAGGGAAATTGACCCCGGCTCTTCCCGCGATACTGATCCCTTCGATTGGGATTACCCCCTGCGGACCAAAATTGTCGGTATTTCTCATGATACTGACCATTCCTCCGGCACGGGATCCCGGGGTAGAACCTGTTAATACAAAATCACCCAGTGAACCTATTTCACTGGAAGACCCCAACACATTCAGCGTACGCCGGATCAGGTTTTGTACCCCTTGCCGGATGGTCAGAGTCACAGACAGACGGCCGGCCCGCACCAGTAAATGTCCCTCGTTGGAGCCTGTACTATTTGCAGTAGCAGTAATACGCGTCCCATCCGCAGAAATGCTGACGGTGAACAGCCCGTCACCGGAAGTAAAAGACCCTCCCCATGTAATGGGCGCAATGGAACTGTCTATGTTGCCCTGCGCATCTGTCCAATACAGCAAATAAGTATCCAGCGAAGTATCGACTAAGATACTTCCTTCCTCTCCTACAGGAGCAGGTACCTGTATCACGCGCGACGAAACTCCAAAGTAGTCGGTAGCATCGTACACCATATACATTGTATTCTCGTCCCATGCTTTGATCCCGGCTTCAATCTGGGAAGAGTTGTTGTTCGCGGCTTCGCCGGGCGTATTCCAGCCGGAGCCTTCCACAGAAGTAATGGTAAAAATATATCTGTGGTTACGCAGGATCTGTCCGAAGAGTTCCGTATTCTCATCGGGAATAAAATCCATCCGGTAATAGGTATCCTGCGTGTCATCTTCGTAACGACCTCCTACCACCACAGTGGTGGCGGTAAGTTGCTCCGTTGCCGGAGAAACAGCAGAAGACTCCGGAAGATACAATTGCTCTGTGAACTGGTTATTGGTTACGGCAAAAGGTCCCATATTGACATTGCGTTGCGCACTGGCAGGGATACTGGGCTCCGTCACCCTGTCGTCCTGCATGTGATCGGGAATCACCTGGTACCGGTCATTCGCGCGATACACATACACCGAATGGAGAGTGAATGCAGAGGCAGTGTTCAACACATCGACACGTGCCACGGAACGTACCAGCATGACATCAATCTCGGTATGGGTGGTCAGTCCCGCCGGGAACTCCTGTTCCGCGAACATGGGCAGGGTAGTATCAAATCCGTCAGAAGTAAAGTCACGTACGAGGGCAGCCTTCACCTGGTCTTCAGAATCTCCTACAGTGAGTCCCTGAGCGACGTTGGAGGTATTGGCCACCAAATAGAGTTTCAGCGGGTCTGCCGTAGCCACAATACGCGCCCTGAATTCATAGGTATCTTCTCCTGTACTGACCAATGAATAGCCACTGACGGAAGAGGCGTACCGATAACCCGACTCCGTATTTTCAAATACCAGAATGTCCACACTGCTGACAGCACCTTCTGCTACCGCGCGTGTCGGGGCATTGTATTTAGCAGGGACTTTTACCCGTACAGAGACTACAACCGCAGTCCCTTCCGCGGGATCTACAAGATCCCCGTTGCCCCTGTCACAGGAAATACAGAGTATAAGTCCGGCAAGTAAAAAAACGGACCCGTTGAATAAACAGTTTCATATTCGGTTTATTTTTTTATCAATAACCAGGTTTTGTTCTTAACCAGGGAACAGGCTGCGGAGAACAGGCAGGAGAAAGAGTATATATGCCTGAATCCTTCACTTGGTAACTCAGAATACAGGTTTCACATCCTGCTCGTCCCATTCGGCCACGGAGACATGTACATTAGTCCTGTTAAAACTGATACATATAGATACTGTGATCTCATTGACACCTTCCACATGGATCTGATGAGCTGCCAGGAATTGTTGCAGAGAGAGTACATAGACAAGCTCGCCGTCACCGTTGTAGAAATCCAGTGCAATATTGTTCCGGTCCCGGAAACGGAACAGGCTGAAACGACTCATGGCCCACTCCCCTGTCGTATCGTATACGAAATCCGGAAATACATCTGTTACATCTTCTGTTACATTCATCTCAAAATCGTATCCCGCATATACGCTCCGGACCGCCACCCACCCCATCGGGTCTCCTTCGGCACGCGTCTGAGCAGTCTGCAACCCCCTCACATACACCTCCATATCGATATGAAAAGATCGGAAATAGATGGTATCGCGGACATCCCCTCCGCTGGTGACTGTAACAGGCTCTCTGCCGTAATAAAGGGAGTCAAAATCCGTCACAGTCTGCATATTCAGATAAGGCGTACTGTACAGACGATAGTCATCCAGTGAACGGTCATTTTCCACAAAGGTGGAAAGACCGGTCACATTTCCCCACGCTACCACAGTATAGTCTCCTTGTGGCAATCTGAGGTTTGCTCCCTGGTAAACAGCCAATTGTTGCTGAGTATAGGTATACCTATTGACATACGCTCCCTGCCCGTCAAATACAAACAGATCTACTGAACCGATCTTCGACTCAAAAATATCTGTATGTCCATCGCCGTTGTAAATGAAATAAAGTTCGTGGAGAATATCTTCCGGACAATCGCTCCTGTCTTCTTTGATACAGGCTGTAAATAGACAAAGAGTGACAAAAGCTATACCTACCATCCGTTTTTTCATTGTTATTCAATTACTGGAGTAACGATCACAGTATTCCAGGGTTGCACACTTACATGCACCCAGAGGTTCACAGTGTCCGGTTCAGGAACAAGAGAAGTATCACTGTTGTCGAAAACAAGATCCGTGATTTTATAAATGGTATTCCGCTCAAATGTAGTAACCGGTGTACTTCCGTTCAGGAAGCCGGTAACAGTCACGTACCGATCTCCGACATACGCTCCGTTTGCATCGACCACATCTTTCAATTTCAGAATAATGTGTGGCACCGGATTGGAATTTCCGAATACCTGATAGGCCCAGACACCATTTGCCGGTTCAAAAACGCTTTCACCGGGATTCACCGAAGTACCCCCCGGAACGCCAATGTAGTCTTCCAATGTGCTGTAATCTGTATACGCATAGTCTGCATTCCCGGAAGTCCGGTCATAATTTGCCACACTCGATCCGTTGTTGGTGATGGAAAAGCCGTCTCTGTCGAGGCTCAAAGGCATTCTGGCATAGTAGTAATTGATATAAATGCCTTCCAGGGTGAAAGACATATAGTTGCCTTCGTAAGTGATCTGCTCAATCTCTATACGCGCCACGATCGGAGAGATCACCACATCGGCATACATAGCACCAGCCACCAGATCGTCCTCTCCGTTCCACCCTCCGGGATTGGTATCGTAACTCTGGATCTGAGAGATGCCATCCATGACGGTGACCAACGTCTCGGACGGGCGGGAACCGTTGGTAAAACTACCATACGATACCTGCTGAATGTTCCATACCACTGCCTGTACCTGCGAAAGAGTAAGCCCTTCTGTAGTAGGAAGCGTAGGAGCCGATGTGCCATCGCTGGTATTGTAGTTGCCCACCATATATACCTGTGTGACGGAAGAAGGTATACCTTCAAACATATAACCGGCTTCCAGTTGTTCTACAGTGATGTCTTCACCCTCGCTACCCACAGTGCGCGTAGCATAGATCTGCGGATTGGATGCACCATCCAGGAAATAAATAAGAGCCGTCCGGAGCACGGCTGAGGTACCCGAAGCCGTAGCCTCATCGGCACGGGTTTTTCCCGACTTTTCCGCATCAATTTTCAGATAAACGGATTTGCCTTCTTTATCTTTTTCTGTTCCGGAATTATTGGAATCATCTGAACAGGCGACCAGAAGAATCGCCAGAGAAAGGAACGAAAAAATTGTTCTCATAATGATACTTGGTTTAGTTATAGGTCTATAACAACGAAAGCATCATTTTGTTAATAGTTTTCTTCTATTCATTCCTGGGAGCGTATGTTTATTTCATGGGTTTGGATGGGATAACGGGGAAGATACCCTACGAAAAGCAATGTATATAACCGGATAAGAACAATGAGCTTTTTTAGGAGGCCGTCTCCAAACAGAGAAATAAAGGTTTCTCTACGTGCTGTAGCCTAAAGAGTTGAAAATATGGTTTATTTCCATCTTGAAAACTATATCAAATAAACTCATCTTATTTTGTGAATTATATATCAGAATCGGGATAACTGGTTTTTGATGCAGATAGGGTATCAAACAC
>JAJBTC010000187.1 GCA_020861095.1 Bacteroides sp. | reverse complement strand
ACTGCGTTTGATATACGACGACGAGCAAAAGAACTCGCTTCGCTCAGACAGATTTGCTCTTTTGCTGCCGTATATCTGCACTCCGTTTACGCTGCGAGACCAAAGGCGACCCAACGCCTGTCCCAGGCGTGTTGCGGATGTTTGTGGCTGCGATTGACTTCGCGGATGTATGGGTGGATCTCGCAGTCTGTATATACAAAGACGAAAAAATCACTGTAAAGCAAATTGTAAATCATCTCATTATCCGCATTCCTGTGTTGGACGTGTACCGCACAGAAGCACGCTGTGCGTCTCGTATGTTTGCATATAGAATGTTACACATTGGAATTCATAAAAATATTCTTTCTGTGATTTCAATCGTACATCGTAAATCCCTTTGCTGACCGTTGGTTGGCTATGCCAATCTTCGATTGACTTCGTCGACCGTTGGTTCGTCCAACGGTCTTGGGCATTTCCTATCGGATAATGGTCATGACCGAAGGGAGGAATCGCCAATCTCTTTGCGTCTCTACAAGTGGATACTATAGATGAATTGATATACATTGTGATTTCAATCGTAAATCGTAAATCGTCTAATCGTAAATAACCTGGTATACTACTGGTTTAGGTTGATGGTTACGGTCAAACAGCAAGGGATAGTCCGTACGTCCTTCCATCGGCCAGTCGTTGCGCCAGGAGTCACTGTCTGCCACTCCCCACAGGGTGACGCGGCTGACGATAGCCCTGTGTTTCAGGAATAGTTTGAAGAAATCGTCCATACGATCGTTCCACAGTCCGGATACGTCCTCCGGCAATTCTTCGGGATACGGGTTCATGGCTTTTTCATAGCCGAAACGGGCTTCTACATTGGCACCGACATGCTGCCCGGGAGAAGGAAGCACAGTCATGTCCAGTTCCGTGATCATCACCTTCACTCCGGTAGCCGCAAAAGCCAGCATACTCTCTTCGAAAGCCTCCACCGTGGGGAAGTCTAATTGCATATGCCCCTGCATTCCTACCGCGTCTATACGGATGCCCCGCTCCTGCAACTGCTTCACCAGCCGGACGACCCCTTCCCGTTTGCCGGGATGAGCCATGGAGAAGTCGTTGTAATACAGTTCCGCGTCGGGATCGGCTTCCTGAGCCAGCCGGAAGGCCATTGGAATGAACTCTTCTCCGAGGATCTCATAGAATTTGCTTTTCCGGTAGGAACCATCGTCTTCAATGGCCTCATTCACCACATCCCATCCTTTGATACGGCCTTTGTACCGGCCTACAATCGTATGGATATGATCCCGCATACGTTCAGTCAGTACTTCCGGACTGACATTCTTTCCCGCTTCATCCACACAGAACCAGGGAGAGAGTTGCGAATGCCAGATCAGGGTATGACCGATGATATACATATCGTTGGCCTCACCAAACTCCACAAACTGATCGGAAAGCGTGAAATCGTAACGATCTTCTTCCGGATGGATCACCTCACTCTTCATGCAATTTTCCGCGACTATCGAATTGAAATGCTGCCGGATGATACGTGTGGCAGCCGTATCTCTGCCGGCCGCCTGTGTAGAATTGATGGCAACTCCGATCAGGAATTTATCGGCCAGTGCCTCTTTCAGGCTGATCTCCTGTACGGGTTGCTGCCGCGTGCAACCTGTACATAGCAGAGCAGCCATCCAACCGACTGCCAGGGTATAAGACAATTTCTTCATATCTGTTTCTTTTTTCTGTAAGGGTTTCTTTCATCAGAACCGGACTATTCAGCCGTATTTCCTCTTCTTTCTGCCAGATCGGCCTGTATTTTCTCATTCGATCTTTTAGAGATCGGATAGAAGAAGAGCGCGATGACTCCCACAAAGAATGTGAGGGCAGGGATCACACTGGAAGTCAGGCGTATGCCTACCACAGCCGACTCTGTCTGTACGGTATTGGCCACAAATCCGAACGCGTCTACAATGCCCCCGCAGATAGCGCCACCGATGCCCAGACCGGCTTTCAGGGCAAACACGATCCCGGCGAATACAAAGCCGGTAGCCCTGCGGTGGTTGACCCACTCGGAATAGTCTGCCACATCGCCCATCATGGCCCAGAGCAACGGAATGGTCGGTGCGTAACAAAGGCTCTTCAGGATATTTATCAGGAAGATGAGCCCGACGCTGGCAGGCGATACCACATAGAACATGGCTGTGAACAACGCGGTCAGCGACAGGCATACCAGAAAGACATTGCGCTTACCAAAGATCCGGGACAGATAGCCCGACAACAGGATCACCCCTGCCAGGGTCACTAACTGTCCGATCATATTGAAGAGACTGAACCCTACGGCAAACACATTGCTCAGGTCGGGCTGCGCGATCAGTCCGAACGCATCTAAGAACTGATGTCCCCACCCGTAGGTCTGCCCTTCAACACTCACCAATCCGAAGTGTTGCAGGAAATTGTAAAGGGCTGTTTTGTCTACTACATAGTTGAAGTAGTAGGACATGCTGCTTCCCCACATCGCCAGGGTGGTGAACAGGAAGAGCGTCAGCACAAACATCGACCGCCACGGGCGGCTGCTGATGATATCTTTGAAATCCTGTTTCACAGAGGTCTTCTGGTTGGGTGGAGGAGTGATCCGCTCTCTGGCCGAGAAGAAGGTGATCACCAGCAACACGAAGCTGACCACAGCAAAGAGGGTAATGGTCCAGAACCATCCCTTCTGCGCGTTCCCGTGTCCGAACTTCGAGACCAATGGCAACGTGAGGCCCTGCACAATGAAGGTAGCAATGGTAGCCGTGACAAACCGTACGGAAGCAATGCTGGTGCGCTCTTTGATATCGCTGGTCATCACTCCACCTAAGGAAGAATAAGGGGTATTGTTGAACGAGTAGACCGACATCAGTAAGGTATAGGTAACTCCGGCATAGAGGATCTTACCACGCTCCGTAAGGTCGGGTGTCATAAACGCCAGCACGAAAAACACGGCAAAAGGCAAGGCGGTCCAGAGTATCCAGGGGCGGTACTTGCCCCAGCGGCTATTGGTACGGTCGGACAGGATACCCACCACGGGATCAACAAAAGCATCGAATACGCGCGCCACCAGCAGGATCATTCCCGCAGCAGTAGCTTTGATACCGAACACATCGGTGTAAAAGAACAATTGGAACATCATCATCATCTGGAAGATCAGGTTCGCCGAACCGTCTCCCAGACTGTAACCTATCTTTTCGGTCATGGACACTTTCTGGTCGTGTGTTTTCATTGCAATTTATCTGTTTAATGTTTACTAATCTGTTTGAAAAGGTGCTGCCGGAAGTCCCTGGCGGTTTCTCAGGCTGGCACCCTCCGGATTGTCGGCCCAGGCATACCGCACCTTCACAGGGGCAGGGACCTCTTCGGACCATACCACTACCCGGTCTCCGTCGGTACGGGCCCTGGCCCAATGATACCTGCCGTCCGCACCTGCTACGGCAAATCCTTTCAGGTCTGCGTCCGGTTGCAGTTCGCCTCCTTCCTGCCGGAAAGTGAGCAGTACCTCTCTCCCGCGGATCTCCCGCGAAGCATAGACCGGACCTTCGGCAACTATGTCCGTTGCTCCCTGTACCCGCTTCCGGATCTGCAGGGAAAGCCTCCGGGCAATCGTTTTCTTATCTAAGGGATGGATGTCGTTCCACTCTCCGGTATCGTAGGTCACCACCAACGCCGTATGCGGAGTCTCCCGGGCAACCTTTTCCTGCCGGGCACGCATCTCCGCCCACTGACTCTCCGAAGGAACAGGCTGAGCGGGCTGGAAGTTGGGCAGTTGGATCACAAAGAAAGGGAGTTCCGGTTGCTGCCATAGAACGCGCCAATCGGCGATCAGTGCGGAAAGCAACCTGTCGTAGTCCATATAACGACCGGAGTTGGACTCTCCCTGATACCATACGGCCCCGGCTATGCGGTAGCGATGCAGGGGAGCGATCATGCCGTTGTACAATCCGGTAGGTTGGTAACGGAAAAAGGTCTGTACGTCCGCCGCGGGCATCTCCGCTCCCCGGTGGTATCTCCATACGGGAGAGAGGGGTATCTCCTCTCCGTCCCATATGATCTGATAGGGTTTGTCTGCCACGAAAGAGGGCTGTCCGCCGTAGCTGATCAGGCGCACAGTGACCTGATTGCTGCCGGATCTGAGAA
The DNA here is from genome assembly GCA_020861095.1 of Bacteroides sp. GTDB lineage: Bacteria > Bacteroidota > Bacteroidia > Bacteroidales > Bacteroidaceae > Bacteroides. The sequence goes on along the minus strand of JAJBTC010000187.1, from coordinate 35,406 downwards.
GTCCGGCAGGTATAGGGTAGATACGGGGAGGATACTGATATCCGGTACTGCCGACAAACGTGCCGTTGACAAAGACAGAGTCGGCATCTACCAGACAGCCTAAGCGCAGAACAGCCTCCTGTCCGGAGCGCGTGTCCGGGATGTCCACCGTCTGCCGGAACCAGTGACTGCCGTTGCGTGGAGTGACTCCGTCGGTAGCCCAATTGCCGGAAAAGACATTCACCTGCTGCCAGTCGCAATCGTCGAAAGCGGGATGATACCAGGGCTCCTGCCCGTTCAGCCCCGGATCGTGCGTATGCAGCAACCCATTCCACAGGCGGGAAGAGATATTTTCCTGCGCGCGTATGGCCTGTACATAGGCTTCGTCGCGCACCATATCCCGCTCACGCAGGTAGATGGGAAAAGGTCGCAGTCCTTCTTCACTGATCCACGCTTCTGCCGGAGAACCTCCGATACTGGAGTTGATGATCCCCACCGGTACTCCCGAAGCACGCCAGAGTTCTTTCCCCAGGAAATAGCACAGCGCCGAGAAAGAGGAGACATGCTCCGGGATCAGCGCGCGCCAGGAAGCGGCACCGATCTGCTGCTGAGGCGCGTCGAAACCGAATTGCATAGGGACATGGAAATAACGTACCGTGGGTACATCGCTGTCGTTCTCCACCTCTTCCCGGAACCTGTCCATCACCCGGGAGACGGGAAGTTCCATATTGGACTGTCCCGAACAGAGGAATACATCGCCGATCAGTATATTCATCAATTCAATCTCATTGATACGCAGTGTATATGGCCCTCCGGCCTGTTGCGCAGGCAGTACCACTTCCCACCGACCGTCTGCATCGGCGCGGGTCGGATAGTTCTTTTTCCGGAAAGTGACCTTTACCTCTTCTCCCGGATCGGCCTCTCCCCAGATCGTCAGTTCCTGGCCCCGTTGCAACACCATCCCGTCGGAAATCAGGGAAGGAAGGGTAACCTTTGCCTCGCACATAGCAGCGAGGCAAAAGAGCAAACCAACGAATCTGACCTTATAAAAAACATGTGTACCTATGTGTTTCATCGTCCTGAAGTGTCTTTAATGAATGATCTTACTTTCGGGTGCTCCCAGATAAGAGGGTTGTAGACCACCCGTATCTATCAATATTTTCTGCAACACCACTCCCGGCTCCAACGCACGGAAACGAAGGGTATGCCTTCCCGGCCGGTCCAGTGTATGCCGGGTAGCGGTACGGTTGATGCTCTGTGCCTGCCACTCTTCCATCTGCCGGACATCGTACGCTCCGTTGATGGTGACGATCTGTTCCGGGGCACCGTCGAAGGAAACGGCATACCGCAAGCCACGGTTGGCGTTGAAATTCAGCGTGGGCGACACTAAGATCTCTACGGTGACCTCACCGGAAGAGGTGAATTCGATCTCATAGTCGAGATACGTATCTGTGTCCGGATGCACCGTCACCGGGGTGGTGGTCATGGCTCCTACGGTCTTTCCCAGATCCGGGATCCATAGCCAGGAGCTCTTCTGTCCGTTGTTCATCCGGGTGTAGTGAGGAGCTTCTATAGAGACGTATCCATCTGCTTCTAAGAATACAGGTGGCAGAGCAGCCGTATGGTTTCCGGGAAGGTAATGCACCTGGGGCATGATGTTGGTCTCCGGCTGTTGCCAACCGGTATATCCGATGTGGGTCTGATCCATCATGTGCCTCCATTTTCCTCCGGATATGTCGCGGTGGTAATGAAGCGTGAGCAACGAATCCCGCTCGTAGTGTCTCCGGGCACGATCGGCCCAGGTATTGGCTTCCGTATCTCCTTTCGCTGCCAGATCGTGGTTCATGGCCACCGCATAGTAGAGTTCGTACAGGTTGCCACAGGCCTGAACGGGAAACAGCACCAACTGGTCGTAAGCATCTTTATGGGTGTCGGGGATCAGGTAGTAGAGCCGCAGCGCGTCGAGCTGCAACTCCCGGTATTCCTCCGTCACCCGGCGGAACTCGTCGTAATGATGCAGGCTGTAGGTCTGTGGGCCGAGCAACTCCGGCGTAACCCGGCGGTTGTATTTGGTGTACAGGTGGATCAGGCGGGCGGCTTCTGCCCCATACGCTGCTCCGAACTGTCGTTTGCAAAACGCTTCCGTATGCTGTAGCAGGTTATCCGCCCGGAAACGATCGGGGTCCCAGGCCATATCCAGAAAAAACTGGATGGGATATTCCATGGGCTTGAGGTCTCCGACATTCACTACCCAGAGCCGGTCTACCCCGTATCTGTAGGTCAGGTTCATCTGTTCCCAGATACGCGGCACCTGCGACACATTGATCCATTTGTAGTTCCGCGGGCCACCTACGTAGTCGAAATGGTAGTACATACCGTATCCTCCCTGGCGGGGACGGGCGGTGAGTTCGGGCAGTTTACGGACATTGCCCCAGTTGTCGTCGCAAAGCAGCAGCGTCACGTCGTCAGGCACACGCATCCCTTTGTCATAATACTCCTGCACCTCTTTGTAGAGTGCCCAGAGCTGGGGAGTCTCCGCAGCTTTTTTTCCGGTCGCCTGCTGAATGATCTTCCGCTGCTCCCTGACTATCTTTTCTAATAAAGAGAGATTGGTATCTTCGCTCATGGCTTCGTCGCCATCGCCACGCATACCGATGGTCACTACCGATTCCCAGTCCCTGAGACGCTGTACGCCACCCTTCCAGAACTCGTCCAGTACCGGACGGTTGGTTGTATAGTCCCACGCACCGCTTCCGTAGCGTCCCCACTCTTTGTGCGCGCGTCCCATCGGTTCGTGGTGAGAAGTACCGATCACGATCCCCATCTCATCGGCCAATGGCCCGTTGAGGGGATCATCGTCGTAAAAAGCACCGTTCCACATAGCCGGCCAGAGATAGTTGCCCTTCAGACGCAGCAGCCATTCAAAGACTTTCTCGTAGAAGTGGCTGTTGAATCCTCCGAAAGTAACGGTTACCCAGCTGCCCAGCGAAGGCCATTCGTCGTTGAGAAAGATGCCCCGGTAACGCACAGCCGGCTCCCCTTCGGTATACTTTCCACGTATGACATACAGGTATTTGCTCTTGCGGTCGGGCACATCTGCCCAGTAGTACCAGGGTGAAACCCCGATCTGATCAGACAATTCATAGATCCCATAGATCGTGCCCCGCTTGTCGCTTCCGGCAATCACCAGAGCCTCTTCCACACCAGGCCAGGGTTCGGTTATCGTCTGAATGATGTATTTTTCGTATTTCCCTTTCAGTTCATTGCCGTTGATCTTCCCTTCGGCAACTAACCGGTCGATCTCCCTGCTTTTCCCGACCGTACCGATACAGACCACTCCACTGGCCTGAGCCGATTGTTCTGAAAACTTTATCGGATCTGCTCCCGTCACCCGCCTGATATCGTCCAGCAGGTTGCGATACGCGCGGTGTACTCCGGGATGGTCGTTTTCATCGATCAGCACGGGCACCGTGATACCCGCGTGTGTCAGTGAGAAAGCATCTTCCGCAGGCTCTGTCAGCACAAAGGAGTCTCTGGTCTGAGCCTGCGTCAGGGAAGCAAGGATCAGACATGCGATAAGTGATATGTATCCGGATATATTCATACGTTTGTTTTCAGAAGGTCCCCCTCCCTTCCGAAGGGCTATTCATCCGGGAAGGGGCACTTTCTTATCATAAACAATACAAGGTTCTGTGTTTAATAATCATATAATCTGATATATTGTATGTCCCACTGCCCTACGGGTATACGCAGGTGGCGTCCCTGGTGGTTCTGGTCTCCGTTGAGCCGCTTGACAGGGATCATCTGTCCCTCCCGGAATACGACCTGATCGATGTATCCGATGCCGGCCGTCTTCTTCCCGTCTGCCTTTTCGAAAGTAAGCACCACCCCGGTACCGGCAACCAGATATTCGGTCGGGGACAATTCAATGATGATGGCTCCGCTCTCCGGCCAGGGACTTCCGTCTTTGGCCGGAGGGTCCCACCCCAGGGTATAATCGTGGCGACAGATGAAAGCGTATCCGTTGCGGGTGAATATCTGTTCTGTCTTCTCTCCATCGAACCAGAGACCGTGGGTCTCTCCTTTTCCCTGTTTTTCCGCCAGCAAGGGAAGCAACTGGTGCAAAACGGTGTAACTTTGTGTCAATGGATATTCCTCCGGGACAGCAATATCTTCCACAGAGAACGGACTGAATCCCAAAGCATCATGCTGACCAAAAGCATAGAAGACACGCGCGGCATTCCCGTCTTCGAGACGGATCTCCGGAATGAAAAGCGGATTGCCGGATATGTGATATTGGGCACACCATTCCGCAAAGCCGGGATCATAGATGTCCGGGGAAAGGAAATCAATGGCAGGTGCGGAAGCACGCCAGATATCGATCAGATGTGCCAATGGGCCGGCCGAAGGATAGGCTCCCGGTTTTCTGCCCCGGCTGTTGAGCGCGGCATTCAGATACATAGGCAGGTTGTATGCCTGCTTACCGGCCCGCGCCAGTTTCTCAATAAATACGCCGTAGCTCCATGCCATGAAGATCTCGTCTGTCTCCGGACCTTCCCCAAAGAGCTCGGTCCAGGTTCCCTGGGTACGACTACCGTTTGCTTCCCATCGTTGTTTCACTACCGGATGCAGGGAGTTTTTGTTTTTCTTCAGATAGTCGGTCAGCTTAGCGGGAACTTCTGCATAGAAACGTGTGTTTGCCTCCTGGCTGTGATCTCTGGCATCTACTAACATACCGATCTCATTTTCTACCTGTACCAGGATCACGGTATGGTCCTCTTTATCTATTTCTGAGAGATGCCTCATAAACTGAGAAAAAGCACGGATGTCGGCCTGCAGGACATTCTCTGAAAAGGCACTCAGGATCTCCAGCGACTTGCCTTCCTGTGTCTGAGCACGTGGGAATCTTCGGGTGTCTTCTTTGGCCCACAACGGAGCATAACAGGACATGCTGTTTTTCCAGACACCAAACCACAGGAAAACTAATTTCAGTTCATGTTCACGGGCTTTCCGAATGGCTTCATCTACCAGTGTAAAGTCAAACCTTCCTTCTTCCGGTTCGATCAGTTCCCAATAGGCCGGCAGCAATACGGTATTCAGCCCGACTTGTTTCAGCCGGGGAAAAATCTGGTCGAGAGCTTCCGGAGAAGCGGCAGTGGAATTGCCCAGTTCACCTCCCAGCATCAGAAAAGGCTGATCCTGAACCACCAGTTGAGTAGCGGTTCCTTTCTTTACTAAGTGAGGGATCTGCTGCGCGGATACCGGATACCCGGAAAACAGAACGAAAAGAAAAACGAAAGTAGATAAAGCCCGCATGTTACTTATAAGTTTTGTTTCAGATAAGACAAGATATTTACGATTGGACGATTTACTATTTACGATTTAAATCACTTGGTAGCAATAGGATCCTATTTAAATTACATACTAATTCTACAAACTAATATCAATCGTAAATAGTAAATCGTCCAATCGTAAATCTTTTTAGTATTCCAGTTCCCCTGTAAAGTCTTCACTTACGTCGCGACCCGCCAGTCCGTCGGCAAATCCTTTGTAAGCATGCTTGCGGACGAAGTTGCTGTCCCATAAGTTCGGAGCGTCATCCGGCAACCAGTATTCATGCTCTTTCGCATGGTCAGAAATACCCCATACGGTGATACCGTAACGCTGTGCTTCCGGAATATACTGGTGATACATATCTACCACGTACTGATACATGTCGGCTTGTTCTGCCAGCTGATCGGCAGTCGGAGAGGCGGTACCTACCTGTACATCCAGTTCGGAGATCTTGATCAGCTTGCCACTGGCAGCCAGTTTGCTGAACATCTGAGCGATGTTGTCTTTATCCGTATCGATAGAGATGTGCATCTGCGTACCGATACCGTCTACCTGCGCCCCTTTGCTTTCGATATACTTCACATACTCGATGATGCCGTCACACTTGTTGAGGTTGTACTCCAGGTTGTAGTCGTTGATAAAGAGGATGTCACCTGGATTGCCATACTGACGGGCCAGATTGAAGGCAGTCACCGCATAGTCTTTGCCCAGATAATCCTGCCAGTAAAATTCGTCGGAATCCAGATCTTTCCCTATACCGGTCTTCAGATTGTACGGGCTTCCATCGTCCATCGGTTCATTCACCACGTCCCAGGCATGTACGTCAGCTTTGTAATGAGTCACCATCTCCGAGATCCAGTTTTCCAGAGCCTCACCGATTATTTCCGCTTTTTCTTCGTCGGACTTTTCTATGATGATCGGGCCTGACGTCCTCGCTAGGAAAGAAGCACCTGCTGCGGATACTTTTTCAACCAGGGATACATCATCTACATAATAGGTCATACCCGCTACATATCCCATATCAAAACTTAACTTGAAACTGAACTGATTTTCAGCATACTCCAGATCATCCAGGTCTACAGAGATCTGTTGCCACGTGGAAGAAGTAGTAAATGCTTCGGAAGCACCTGTTCCCTGCCAGTTCATCCAGGGGTATTCACTGGCCAGTCCGGGAAATGAAATACGTCCCTGTCCGGCCCCTTCCGATCTGATATAGAAAGAGAGTGTATAGTCTTTACCTGTTGTCACATAGATATCAGGACTTTGAAGCTGCAGATCCCAGGGATCTTCGCTATTTGCTCCTGCTGTCATTTTTACAGAATAGCTACCTGCAGTACTTTGCTCATTCGTTACTTCGATCCCGGCACCAGAGTTTTGTGCAACCCAGTCTCCCAGATCGCCGGTCTCAAAACTTCCGTTTGAGACATAATTGGTCTCTCCTTCCGCATCCAGATCTACAACATATACATGGTCTATGTAGTAGGTTACACCCGGAACCAGACCCAGGTCAAACTGGAATTGTCCGGTAGCACTCTGGGCTACAAATCCGGTATTGCTATTGTCTCCGTCATATACAATCTGTTTCCATGTAGAAGAGGTAGAGACAGTACTCTGATCACCATCAGCAGCATTATTATGCGGATATTGATTCTCAAACATCTTATCTGCCATAAGTGAGATCCGTGCCGCACCCGGAGCATCTGATTTGATGTAGAAAGAGATCTGATAGCGATTCCCTACTATCATTGGGAACTCTTCACTCTGTATCTGAGCAGAGTAGACAGCAGAAGATGATTCCGAGATTTTCACTTCCAAAGCGTGATCTCCGACCAGGACATTGTCAGTGATAATAGTAGCACTCTGGATACCTGAACCATTTGTTTTCCACCCAGTCATATCATCTTCAAATCCACCGTTGCTCAGCAGGTTCTCACCCGGAGCCCCCGGGATCACCGTAGGGCTGATCAGCCCATTCAGATAAGTAGCATTCTGATTCTGATGCCATACAAGGGTATGTCCATAGACTGTCAGACCTGCTGCCAGAAGCCTGTCCATGAATTTGTCTACAGAGGTGAAGTCTATTACACCACCTGACTTCACCATAGCGGCGTGTTTCATTTCATAGCCCAGAGTGATCTCATCAAAGTTCTCATCTACCAATGCCTGATACGTATCGTCATTCATATAGAGGTCTAAGGAGATACCGACCCCTAATGTATAGGTACTATACGCGTTCAATACATCGTAGCGGGATATCTTCTCTGCCAGTTGCAGAGGAATTTCCGATGGGTCTATTTCTCCCCAGAAAGGATCTCTGTACCAATCCATCTTTTCGTCGTAACAGGCATACAGGGACATAGCCGCAACTGCCACCACAGGTAATAATTTGATATATCTTTTCATATACGTATGCATTATAAAGTTATTCTTCCTCTTCATCTTCCTCCGGGAAATCACTGTAAGACGGAGTTTCCAGAGATACCACACGCCAGTTATCAGTAAAGACACTGATGGAAGTCTCGGCAGAATCAAATTCAATCTCACTATCGCTGCTGTTACCCGTCACGTTGGCCAGTGTGAAGTGCGTATTCTCGAAATAGAAACCAAAGTTCGGATAAGTAGCTTCTTCACGTACCTGCAATACATCTTCAAAGGTATAGTTACCTTCGGGATCAGAGAACGCATAGAAATCGCTGAACGGAATGGTTACTGTGCGCCAGCTGTCCGACTGATAAGGCAGGATCTCACCGTCTGCCAGCCAGGGGATATAATTGTATACGGCCCCTTGCCATACACCTCCATTGTAGTTATTGACCAGCAGCACTTTCAGATAGCCCGTAGCAGTCCAGATATCAGGTACATACATATCGAACTGGAATGCCACCTGATCTACCGGAGTATCGGCAGGGATATAAGGAGTAAAAAGGGATCTCCAGTTCTCGTCACCGGAAGTCCAGACCTCCGTGCAACGGTTGGTGTTCACACCAAAGGATCCTATCCGTTCCGGACGGTGAGGGATATAATTTCCCTGTGAAGTAGTACCCTCTCCTACGGGAGTTGAAAGCAGATCATCCTCGGAGAGCGTAGTACCCCACGAACCGATCTCACCTACATCGTCAAAATTCAGGAACACACCCGGATGGAAGTTAAAATAAGCCGGAGAGTATGCTCCGCCATTGGCTCCTTCCAGGAAGATAGAACCACCCTGTCCGGATACACCATCGGGCACGGTAACGATGCAAAACTCACCCTCCGCATCGGAAGTGATGCCAGTAGTCACCTCTATATCGCCCGGGAATACAATACGGTCAATCTCCAGCAACCCTGTACCATAAATAATAATGTTCTCACCCGCTTTGGGCGAGGTATGGGAAATGTTGGTAATGGTGGGTGCAGCCGCGCGGATCTCGATGGAAAAAGTGTCTTCCGAACCTTCCTTCATCAGACGGATGGTGTTACGGTCTTCCGGCTCCGCATCCGCGATCGGAGTAGATCTTCCGATACTCACCAGCATAGAGCCGTCTGATACATATACCGGATTGAAATAAGTATTGTATCCATTGATATATACTCTCTTCATACCCGTGAATCCGGAACCTTCGATACGTATGATCTGTCCGATACGGGCAAAGTCGACCTCTCTGTCGGGGACAGAAGAAGAGGCATCCTGCAAATACACTTTATGGATCCTGACAGGAGATTTGCTTCCTGAAGAATCGTCGTCGTCACATGCTGTAAATCCCAGCGTACAGAGCAATACCCCCATCAGGAAACCAAACATCTGAAGACTTTTATATGGAAATATATGTTTCATTGTAGTACTTCAATTTTAGGTGATCAAAATAAATCCGTAATTCTCTCTTCGGCAAACTCATATGCTACCGGATCGGCTTTCAGGAGTGGGTTCTGCACCACTTCCGATTCCGGATAAGGCAACAGGAAGATACTGGAGTCTACATTACCCACCGCGCGGGTACCCGGATCACGGCTGGTATCTATGGCCAGGGTATTGCTCGTTCCGTCATAAGTGAACGGAGTCACAGTCCCCCGATCCTGCGCGGTAATGTAATTGATTACTTCCTGCTGTTTGTAGTAGGCCCAGCGAACCAGATCGTACCAGTACTGTCCTTCCATACACAACTCTACGCGACGTTCCCGACGGATGTCTTCGAAAGTGATCTCAGTCACCTCCTGCAATCCGGCACGTTTGCGGACCGTATTGAAATATTCAAGTGCCGTAGCATCCGTAGTACTGGAAGAATTGCCCAGAGTAGCCTCCGCATAGATCAGATATATCTCCGCCAGGCGCAGCATATAGGTATTCAGGCTGGAATTCATATAGAAGATGCGGGAATCGTCTTTGTTGGAACCGACCACCCCTTTCTTCACGTTGCAGGCCTGATCGGTCTTATCGTAGGTAAAACCTCCTCCTGCTTTATTGATATAGTCGTAGTGATCTCCATATCCCATCCAGGTCTCCCGGCGACGAAGGTCTGCCCGGTCATATTCGGTCAGTATATCGTAAGAGGCTCTTGTCCAGTATCCCCAGGCACCGTCATCGCCCGTAATCTCCGAATCACAGGCAAAATAGGCTTGCTGGGTATTACCTACTCCATACAGATTGTCACCGGACACCCATTGCAAAGCAAACATGGATTCGGAATTGTTTTGCTCATCCAGCATAAAAAGATCTGCGTAATCCTCCATCAAGGCATAGGGTCCCTGCTCTATCGCTATCTCAGCAGCTTTCTTAGCCATATCCAGATAGGTCTGACTACGTGTACCACTGTTGGGATTGCTGCTGTATCCGGAGAAAGAGAGATAGATACGCGACAACATTCCGTAGGCACTGTACCGGGTCAGACGTCCATCCTGATAAGGGGTTTCCGGAAGATATTTGGCCGCGTATTCCAGATCACGCATCGCAAATTCAAATACATCCTCTACAGGATGCGTATTCACAATGGGATTGTTGACTAACTTGTTGGGATCTTCACACAGGATCACATTTCCCCAGAGAGAGGCCAGATACCAATAGGCAGTCCCCCGCATAAAACGGGCTTCGGCAATATAGGGTTGTTTGGTTTCCTCCTCTACTTCACTATCGGTGATACCGATGATCACCAGATTGGATTGCTGAATGACTACATACAGAGATTGCCAGGCCGATACCAGCGGGCCGGTGAGCCCCGTCTCTGTCAGATCGGTGAACGGATAGATATAGTCGGAGTAAGGAGCATACAGGTTATTGGCCCGTCCGTCTCCCAATGCGTAATAGAATTTATCATTGAAATCGAACCACACCTTATTATATAAAGGTGCTGTGGCTGCCTGGAAATCAGACTCTGTCTGATAGAAGTTCTCGCCCACAATGGTGTCATTAGGCTCTATATCCAGAAAATCACTGCAACCGGACAAAGCTGTCACGGCGGCTACAGCCAGGGTGTATATCAGTTTTCTTGTTTTCATATCTTTCTGTTGATTTAGAAGGTCACATTCAATCCAAATGTATAGATACGTGGTGTCGGATAACGGAAGTTATCAATACCACTCATCAGTGCATCCTGATTTTCGGCTCCTACTTCCGGATCATATCCGGAATATTTGGTAAATGTATATACATTCTGCAGGTTGGCATATACTCTCAGGTTCTGCAATCCGATCCGGCTCACCCATTTACGTGGCAACGTATATCCGACGGAAATATTCTGGATGCGCAGGTAAGATCCGTCTTCTATAAACTTATCGCTGAAACGATAATTGGAAGCAGAGGAAGCGGAAGAAGCTCCGATACGGGGCATATCCGCGTCACCTCCAATGATCTGAACGTTCCTGAAATCGTTCGGTCCGTTCGCATCAATCAGTCCCAGTTTGGCATAGCGGGTTGCTTTTCTCAGCAGGTTGGTGTTCTCACGTGGATTTTCCAGCCAGCGACGGTTGTAATTCACCACATCATTGCCATAAGATCCGGTCAGATAAATGGTCAGGTCAATACCTTTGTAAGAGAAGGTATTGCCGATGCCATACGTAAACTTAGGCTCAGGATTCCCGATATAGGTACAATCCTCTTCCGTGATGACACCGTCGCCGTTCACATCTTCGAAGATATAATCTCCGATCCATACACCGCTTTCACTGATCTCCAACTCTTTAGGGATAGGAACCGGCTGTATGTTCCCGTTGGAATCCTTATAATAGAAATCGGTAGCGTTCTCAAAACGTCCGATAACTTTGTAACCATAGAACTGGCCGATAGGCTTTCCTACTGCCGTACGTGTCAGAACAGTAATGTCAGATCCTTCCTGAATACTTTTATTGATCAGACTGGATTCCGTATCTAAAGAAAGTACTTTGTTGCGGTTCAGAGAGAATACCAGATTCGTTCTCCACTGAAAACCTTTCTTATCTATATTGATAGTATTTAATGTCAACTCTATACCCCGGTTCTGAAGAGATCCGATGTTGTACCACGGCGCGGAAGTAGATCCCTGCCCTTCGGTCCCTACATATCCGGGAAGCGGCAGTTGAAGCAACAGGTTCTTTGTCTTTTTGTGATAAAAGTCGGCGATGAACTCTACACGGTTCTGGAACATATTCAGATCCACACCGATGTTACTGGAATAGGTAGTTTCCCATTTCAGTTGTTCATTGGCGGTATTACTTGCCAGAAGTCCGGTGCCCCAGTTGGTAGTTACGGAAGCATAGGTAGAAGTATAGGCATAGTTAGATACATTCTGGTTACCCACCGTACCCCAGCCCAGGCGGAGTTTCAGGTTGTTGATCACCGGATGATCAACTAAGAACGATTCATTGGATACTTTCCAGGCCAGAGCCGCCGACGGGAACCATCCCCAGCGATTGTCTTTGTGGAACTTGGAAGAGCCGTCGTAACGCAACGTGGCCGTCAGCAGGTACTTATCATCGAACGAATAGAACGCGCGTCCGAAATAAGAGAGAATGGAACTGGCGCTGCTGCTTCCGCTGTTGGTGGCTTGTGTGGCATCTCCCATATTAAGGTCAGTGGCTCCATTGGTCAGATAGCCCGTGCGGGACCCTGCCAGATACTCCCACTGGGATTTCTGCATTTCCTGTCCCAGCATGGCATTGACATTGTGCAGACCAAATGTTTGAGTGTAGTTCACAATATTCCTCCAGCTCCAGAACTTACTGTACGATTTGGATTGTGTTCCTTTGCGGGTCTCATTGGTAATGGCACCGAATTCGTAAGAAGGATCGAACTGATAGACATTGGTCATGCCGTAATCGAAAGACAGTTCGGTTTTATAGGTAAGCCCTTTCAGAAGAGTGGCTTCGGCATACGTATTGGCGCGGATACCCGTTTTTTCGTTCCGGTTCTCCTTGATCATCGCCAGCCCCACCGGGTTGTTCTGTACATACTCATCCGTATCCGGCCCGTCGTAGTTGCCATCGGTATTCTTTACAGCCACATTGGGGGTCTGTTTCAGGGCCACTTTGATCAGGGATTCATCGGATACAGTGACTTCCTGTTCCGAATTGCTGAAAGCGAAACTCACTCCCATTTTCAAGTATTTCTTTACTTCCGAATCGAAACTACCTCTGAGGGTCAGACGTTTGAAACCGGAACCTACCGCAATCCCATCCTGATTCAGATAACCGGCACCCAAGGCATACGTATTCTTTTCGGCACCTCCTGTCACAGAAATATTGTGACTGTGCATCAACGCTGTACTGAACATTTCATCCTGCCAGTCGGTACCTTTGCCCAGCAGATCGGGACGCACAAAGTAATTGTCCCACTCTACGATACCCAGTTCGGCCCGATCGTTCTTATGAATGGCGTATTCCTGCAGGTTCATCATCGGCAGTTTCCTGGGCATCTGCTGCCAGCCGATATAACCATCATACGTAATGTTAGCTTCTCCTTTGGCACCTCTTTTGGTAGTGATCAGGATCACCCCGTTTGCCGCGCGCGCACCGTAAATAGCGGTAGCCGAAGCATCTTTCAGGATGTCCATCGAAAGGATGTCGGATGGGTTGATGGAAGAAAGGGCATTTTCGGTTCCCGATCCGGTAGATCCGTCGATGATCACACCGTCGATCACAAAGATAGGTTCGTTGGAAGCATTCAGCGAACTTGCCCCACGGATACGGATCGAAGTACTTCCCCCGGGAAGACCGGAGTTCTGCTGTACCTGTACCCCGGCAGCTCTGCCCTGAAGCACTTGATCGATGGAAGTAGTAACCGTTTTCTGGATGGCATCGCTGGATACGGAGACCACCGCGCCGGTAAGGTCGCTTCGCTTCATCTGTCCGTAACCGACAACTACCACTTCATCCAGCACTTTGGTATCTTCTCTCATCACCACAGTGAAATTTCTTTTTCCATCTACGGGAATGGTTTGGGATACATACCCGATAAAAGAGATGTTCAGTTTAGCATCAGAAGATACATTCAGTTTGAAATTTCCGTCAAGATCCGTAATGGTACCGTTGCCGGTTCCATCCTCAACTACACTTGCACCGATAATAGGTTCGTCAAAAGCATCTTTGACCACTCCTGTCACAGAAATGGTCTGCGCGTGAACCCACAAAGGCACCAGACAGAACATAAACATCAGACCCAAAAGCCTGGGAGAATGAATAGTGCTTTTCATAAATAATTCCTGGAGTTTTAATTAATAATGTGTGTACCATATAGGATGCGTTTTAACATAGCTGAAGTAAACTTCGCTTTGCATTCGGCTTTCCCTATAGTTGGATAATATAGGATGTGCCCCGGCATAGCTCAAACAAGTTTGGTTCTGCTCCCGGCTTTCACTATATTTGATTTGATGTGAATACGATCTGCCTGTATAATAAAGAAGAAAAAAGGCAGATACCCAAAGAGAATAAATTATGTCTTCATATGCTTAGCATTTTTAAGGTATTAACTTTTATAGATTTTCAGTTATGCAAACATAACAGTTATTACCGAACTTATTTTATACGATGGTAACAGAGGATTGACGAATGGTTACATACGGTTGCATTTCGGTTACAAGTATTTTGCCGTACGTTACATTTTCTTTGGCGACTCTCCGGAAACAGGTTTCTATGCCTATTTTCCACACGTTACATAACAGATGGATCACCTGGCCTGCGGATAGAGCCAGACCCGGAACAAGCCAAGATTCTTTCCGGCAGATAACCGGTACGGAACCTCCTGCGACACTTCTTCTTTTGTGTTTTTTTGCCTGGCTGCAACAAAAGAAGCGTCGCTTCCGGCCCGCCCGGACAGATAAAAATTGTATCTTTGCCAGCGTTGTTAAACCGTCTGACATGAGAACACGACTGATATGTATCCTGATTCTTTTCCTGATATACTGGCCATTTCCTCTGCTACATGGACAAACCGGTAAGTTCTATTCTCCGGATAAAGAATTATCCAACAGCTTAGTCAACCAGATCTACCAGGACAACAAGGGATTTATCTGGATAGCTACGGAAAACGGATTGAATAAGTTCGACGGCAATCGCTTTACGATCTATCGCCACCATCCCTCTGAGGAGCATGCCCTGAAAAACAACTATGTCCGTACTATTTTTGAAGATAGCCGCGACCGGTTCTGGATCGGTTGTATCAACGGACTTCAACGCTATGACAGAGCTACCGATCAGTTTTACAATATCTCTATTGCGCGCCCCGACGGACGGATCGATCCGCATATTACTTCTATTGTCGAACGGCACAACGGAGATCTCTGGATCACCACCTCCGGACAAGGCATCCTTTCACTGAAAAACGGCAAAACGGAACATGATTTTCAGGTAGAATATGAATTGACAGAGCGCATACAAAGCATTTATATCAATGTTATATTTGAAGATTCGGCCGGGTTTCTCTGGATAGCTACAGAAGATAAGGGTTTGTTCCGCTACTCCCCTGAGACGGATGATCTGCAAGCGTTTACGATATCCCGCAACAAAGGTTACGATGAAGTATCGGCCCTGTGTGAAGACGAAGAAGGGAATATACTAGCCGGAACCCTGACGGGGGGCTGTTTATCCTCCGCCAGTCGGACCCGGCAGGTTCTGCCCCGGCTTTCGTAGCGGTTCCCTATCATCATGGACTTTCCCTGAGTATCCGCACCCTGCTGAAAGACTGGCAGGGTCGCCTGTTTGTAGGGACCGACGGAGAAGGATTGAAACTATACGACTCCGGAAAAAACAGCATTGAAGAGAGTGAGAGGATCCTGGCTCCTTTTGATTTTTCGAAAGCGAAAGTGCATTCTCTGATCGAGGATAAAGACGGCAATCTCTGGCTGGGGATCTTCCAGAAAGGGGTACTGATGATACCGGACGACCTGCACAAATTTCAGTATTACGGTTATAAATCCCTGAAGCGCAACAGCATCGGCTCGAGTAGTGTGATGTCTATCTTTCGCGACAAAGAGGGAACGATCTGGGTAGGTACAGACAACGACGGATTGTATGCCATGGATGAAGAAGGAAATACGTTAAGGCACTTCAACCGGAATCCGTCTGATCCGACTTCCATACCCGGTACGATCATGACTATTTACGAAGATTCGGACAACCGGTTGTGGGTAGGCTCCTACTTCCACGGACTGGCACAGGTAGATAAACGCACCGGCAAGTGTCGCTATGTTCCTTTTGTTTCATCGGGACAGACTACCGCACATGAGAAGATCTCATGGATCACCGAAGACAGCAATAAAAACCTTTGGATCGGGACGTATGGCGCAGGCCTGTATAAGCTTAACCTGCCGACGTTGGCTATAACGACTTACGAATCTTCCCGAAATGATGATAATGACTGGAGCCTGAACCTGCTTCCCAACGACTGGATCAGTTGCATCCTCCCGGACCGGGATGGATTGTTGTGGATCGGCACCTACAAGGGACTCGCGTGTCTCCATCCGGATACACAGAATTTTATCAGCTACAAAGGTGTAAACAATCTGTTGCCCGGACGTGTGGTATACCATATTCTGGAAGCAAAGAACGGAACGATCTGGATCGGTACTACAGAAGGACTGATCTGCTTCAACAAAACAACCGAAGAGTTCCGGCACTACACCACCGAAGACGGGTTGCCCAATGAAGTGATCTGCGGAATAGCGGAAGACGATCAGGAGAATCTCTGGATCAGTACCCACCTGGGACTGGCAAAGTTTGTGGTCAGGGAGGGACACTTCATCAACTACTATGCAGGGGATGGCATACAGGGAAATGAGTTTACCCGGGGGGGCTGTATTTAAAGACCACACAGGAAAAATATATTTTGGCGGCATCAATGGTATCACTGCCTTTTGTCCACAGGATATTCAGGAATACCAGAAAGAACTAAAGATCCATCTTACGGAATTCTACCTGGCCGACCATCCGATCACTCAGGGAGACAGATCGGGGAAACATATCATTACACATCGTTCCGTTATGGAATCGGATCGTTTTACCCTACAAGCCCGGGACAATTCGTTCAGTATGGAATTTTCGGTTATGGAATATGTCAACCCCGAACGGATCCGCTACCGCTACAGGATCGATGAACTGGGCAAAGAATGGATGCTGATCCCACCCGGAGCCCACCGGCTGACTTTCAACAACCTGAATCACGGCAGATATTCTTTTCATGTGCAGGCCTATGATCAGGAGAATTTCTCAGACATACGAAGTTTCCGTGTCACCATCCTTCCTCCCTGGTACCTGACGTGGTGGGCCTATCTGATGTGGTTCCTGCTGACTGCGATCGTACTCTACTTCATCGCGATGTATATCCTGACACGTATCCGTCACAAACAAGAGATCCTGCGCCGGGAACACCTGCAACAGATCAACGAAGCCAAACTGCAATTCTTTATCAATATCTCTCACGAGATACGCACTCCGATGACACTCATCATTCACCCGTTGGAAAAACTGATCTCCGAACAATCGGAGAAAACCCCGACCTATCTGATGATCTACCGGAACGCGCAACGTATCCTGCGTCTGATCAACCAGCTGATGGATATCCGTAAATTAGATAAAGGACAGATGCGATTGAAATTCCGGGAAACAGACATCGTGGGATTTATTCATGACCTGGTGCAGACTTTCGATTACCAGGCTGTTAAGAACCAGATAGAGTTCCGGTTCGTTCATCCAAACCCGGAACTGAACGTATGGATAGACCTCAACAATTTTGATAAAGTGCTGATGAATATCTTATCAAACGCGTTCAAATATACTCCCAAAGGGGGTAGTATCCACATACACCTCTCTACCGGCAAAGATGAAACTGCCAGAGGAGCTTTGAAAAACTATTTTGAGATCACAGTTTCCGACAGTGGTATCGGGATCGATAAAGATAAAATAGAGGAGATATTCGAACGGTTCTATCAGATCAACAATGACATCACACTGTCCAATTTTGGTACAGGTATCGGACTGCACCTGAGTCGTTCGCTGGTACTTCTGCATCACGGTACCCTGCGGGCAGAAAACCGGGAAGACGGTCCGGGAAGCCGTTTCATCATACGCCTGCCCCTGGGCAGTGACCATCTGAGAAGCGAAGAATTGCAGCAACCGGATGAGTTGTCACCCCTCTCTTTGCCCCGGAAACATACGGATGCATCCTTTCCCCGCCCCCACCTGACAGAAGGAGCGGAAGAGGAGGAGAAGAAGATCAAGTCCAGAACCCGCTACCGCATATTAGTAGCAGAAGATGACGACGAGATCCGCCAGTATATACGTAAAGAGTTACATACTGATTTCCGCATACTTGAATGTACGGACGGACAAGAGGCATGGGAGATAGCACTGAAAGAACAGCCGGATCTGATCGTTACCGACGTGATGATGCCCCGGTTAGATGGGCTCTCCCTGTGCCGCAAAGTGAAACAGCATACCAACATCAGCCATATACCTGTGATCATGCTCACAGCAAAGACCATGCAGGAAGATCATATGCAGGGATTGGAAAGCGGAGCCGATGCCTACCTGACCAAACCTTTCCGTATGGAGATGCTGATCTCTACCATACGGAACCTGATCAGCAACCGGGAGCGGCTCAAAGGGAAATTTACCGGTGAACAACAGACAGAAGAGAAGATAACTAAAATACAGATGCGTTCGGCAGATGAAGTACTGATGGAAAAGGTGATGCATACGATCAATACGCATCTCTCCGATCCGGCACTCAATGTGGAAATGCTGGCGGCCAATGTCGGGATCAGCCGTGTACATATGCACCGGAAGTTGAAGGAACTCACCCATCAGTCGGCCCGTGATTTTATCCGTACCATCCGTCTCAAACAGGCGGCTGCTCTCCTGACGGAAAAAAATCTGACTGTTTCGGAAGTCGCCTATGCTACAGGCTTCTCCAACCTGTCTCATTTCTCCAATTCATTCAGGGAATTTTACGGAATGTCACCTACCGAATACAAAGAACAGCAGATGTAACCCGGAGCAAACATCCTGTTACATGTTTCCATACATAATGCAAAGAAGTAGTGTATTTTTGTGACAATATATTATTGGAAACATACAGTTCATGAAAACACGTAACGTTCTTTTTTCAGTATACGGACTTCTGCTGGTCCTGATCTGCGGTTGCACGCCTTCCAATGACCAGCAAGCCGTCTTCCGTTCGGTCACCTATCAGGGAATGGATGAATGGTTCGAAAAGTCCATCGATCCCCACACGGAGTTCTTCAATCCGATCGTCAGTGGTTTTTATCCCGATCCGAGTATCTGCCGGAAAGGAGAAGACTATTACATGGTACATTCTTCTTTCTCCTATTATCCCGGAGTGCCTATCCTGCACAGCCGGGATCTGGTACACTGGCAACAGATCGGACATGTACTGAACCGACCTTCCCAGTTACAACTTGATGATATCCGTCTCAGCGGAGGTATCTATGCACCGGATATCTCTTATAATGAGAAGAACGAGACTTTTTATATGATCACCACCTGTGTAGACGGGATCGGCAATTTCGTTGTCAAATGCAAAGACCCGCATGCACAATCCTGGAGCGATCCGATCCTGCTGCCCCGGGTAGGAGGAATAGATCCGGCCTTTTTCTTTGACGAAGATGGAAAAGCATATATTATTCACAACGATGGCCCCGCCGGAGAAGCAGAATACGACGGACACCGGGCCATCTGGTTGCACGAGTACGATCCGGAAACAGATGAAACTTTCGGAGAACGTACACTGTTGATAGACGGCGGAGCAGACAAGAGCAAGAAGCCGATCTGGACCGAAGGGCCGCATATCTATAAAATAAACGGGACTTATTACCTGATGGCTGCCGAAGGAGGTACAGGTCCTGATCATTCGGAAGTGATCTTCACGGCACACCACGTAAAAGGTCCATATACACCGGTGAAAGGCAATCCGATCCTGACTCAGCGCGACCTGCCGGAAGATCGTCCGGAAAAGGTAACCAGTGTAGGACATGCCGATCTGGTGCAGACTCCCGCAGGCGACTGGTATGCAGTCTTCCTGGGATGCCGCCCCTACCAGGAAGATATATACAACACAGGCAGAGAGACTTTCCTCTTACCTGTGGAATGGAAAAACGATGTCCCTGTAATCCTGGAACAAGGGAAAGCCCTGCCCACGGTGGTTTCTGCCCACTCCTGGAAACCGGACACTACGGGAATAACTTACACTCCATTGACCGGGAATTTTACCTGGACCGATCTCTTCACTTCTCCTACCCTGGATCAGGAATGGATATTTATCCGTACTCCCGAAGAGGGTTGGTGGCAGACCGGACAGGGAGAACTGCGCCTTACTCCTTCCGACAGACGCATTACCGAAGTTACTTCCCCTGCTTTTATCGGGCGCAGGCAGCAACATACCTCATTTTCTTTTTCTGTGGAGACAGACTTCCAACCGGTTACCGACCAACAGGAGGCAGGATTGGTATGCTACCAGAATGAACAGAACCTGATCTCTTTCACCAAAACCCTGCGTGATGGTTCTCCGGTGGTAACAGTGACAAGTGTGTTAGATGGAGTAGCTCAGGAAGCAGGCTGCTATCCATTAAAAAATAATAAAATTCCGGTTTATCTCAGGGTAGACGGAGTAGCCGGTTCCTATAGTTTCCGTATAGCCACAGAACGGGATCACTGGATACCCGTAGCGGAATCTGTAGACGCGACTCACCTCAGTACCCATAGAGCAGGGGGATTTACAGGGTGTATACTTGGCTTATATACTGGCAAATAAGTAGATAAATCTGTATTAACAAAAGGTGCTGTCCCGTTTTCTATGGGGAGACAGCTGTATGCAAATAACCGAAAAAACAGAAAAGAGAAGGAATAAAAAAAGCCCGTTTCAATCTTCATGTTGAAACGGGCTTTCTATACCAACTGGTATCTATTACTTGTACAAGATCAAAGCCGACTCGGCAGGTACCTGTATCTGTCCGCCGGACAACGTACCTAATCCTTGTTCGTTGATCTTTCCTTCCCAGCAGATTACGGTATAAGACCCTTCCGGTATATGCAGAGCAACGGGTGTAGAGTTGGAGTTAAAAGCAACGATGATCTCCTGCCAGGCATCTCCGTTGGCATGATCTTTGAGACGGTAAGCAATCAGATTACTACCTTCCACCGGAAGAAACTCCAGATGTTCGCGCACCAGATCCGCATCTCCCATACGGAAGACAGGATGTGCCTTACGCAGTGAGATCAGCGCTTTGTAATACTCATATACAGCTTTATTCTCAGACTTCCGGCTCCAATCGATCGCATTGATATCATCCGGACTCTTGTAACTGTTGTGAACACCTTTCTTGTCACGCATCATCTCTTCACCGGCATACATAAAGGGTACTCCCTGCGAAGTAAATACAACGGTTTGCGCCAGTTTGTTTAATCTGGCCAGGCGTTCAGGACTCAGATCAGAGACACTTGCCTTCAAACGGTCTACCAGACACATATCATCGTGGCAGGAGACATAACTGATCATCTGGGTAGGTTGTGTGGCCCAGGGATTATCGCTGTAGTTCACTGCCACATAGTCGATCTGAGGATGCCGGATCGCTCCGACGATACCAAACTTCATACTCTCTTCCTCACCGGGTACTCCTGCCAGGAAAGCGGGTTGTTTATCGTTGCTGAAAGGTCCGCGCAACGCGTCACGCATTTCATCCGAGAAAGCGGCGATACCCGGCATCAGATAGATGTTCTCTTTCATAGCCAGCTTATCCGCCGGATATTGGGGAGCCTCAGCTGCCCAACCCTCTCCATAGATATAAATCGTAGGATCCACTTTATCCACCGCCTTGCGTATCTCGTTCATGGTCTCGATGTCGTGAACCCCCATCAGGTCGAAACGGAACCCGTCTAAGTGATATTCATTCACCCAATACAGCACGGATTCGATCATGTACTTACGCATCATGGCACGATCACTTGCTGTTTCATTGCCACAGCCCGATCCGTTGGCAAGCGATCCGTCTTCGCGCTGACGGTAGAAGTATCCGGGTACGGTACGCTCGAAAGCACTGTCTTCGGTATGGAAGGTATGGTTATATACCACATCCAGGACTACCCGGATGCCCGCGTTATGCAATGCCTGTACCATCTCCTTGAATTCACGGATACGTACAGCCGGATCGTAAGGATCAGTAGCATAGGAACCATCGGGCACATTGTAGTTCTGAGGATCATATCCCCAGTTGTATATATTATCTTCCAGCCGCGTTTCATCTACAGAAGCATAATCGTAAGAAGGAAGCAAGTGCACATGAGTAACACCCAACTCCACCAAATGGTCGATACCGGTTTTCAAGCCTTCGGGACTCTGAGTTCCGGTTTCGGTAAGAGCCAGGAATTTTCCTTTATTTTCTATACCGGATGTAGGATGGATGGAGAAATCGCGGTGGTGCATCTCATACAGAACAATATCTGCAGGAGAGTTCAGAGGCGGACGTACATCCCTGTCCCAACCTACCGGATCGGTGGTCCGCAGATCCAGGATAGCAGCACGTTTCCCGTTGACCCCTACCGCACGGGCATTGATCCCCGGATTCTCTTCCAGCCAGTTCTCACCGATCTTTACATTGAATGTATAAAACCGACCGTTCAGGTCTTCTTTCACTACGGCCGACCAGGTTCCTTCTTTACCAGCTTTCAGTGCGACTGTCTCATACGGATTACCTTCATGACCAGACTCATAAAGCAGTACCCTGACTTCATCTGCCGTAGGTGCCCACAAGGTGAAAGTGGTAGCCGAAGGAGTATATTCCATCTCGGTCAGTTCTCCCGAACGTACCGGATACAATTCGTAAGAATCGTACGAACTCCGCGAAGGAGAACATCCTAATACAGTAACAGCAGTAACACCCACCACAGCCAGATAATTTAAATTCATCATGTTTTTATTTTTAAATATACATCTTATTTTAATTGCTAAAATCAAACAAGTTACAAAGTTTATTAACGTAGAGGCTTACTTCACTTTTTCCGGATTCTTAGCTATAAAATCCTTCCAGCCGCTGTATCCCTTTTCCATCACAGGCCTCCCCATTTGCAGGAAATGGCAATATGCCGCCGCCAATCCGTCGGTCGCATCCATAAATACGGGAAGTTCCTCTTTGGAAAATTTCAGTATCCGTTGCAACATATCGGCCACCTGCTCTTTAGAGGCCTGACCATTTCCGGTAATTGCCATCTTTATCTTCAGAGGAGCATACTCCGTAATGGGTATATCCCTGCTCAAAGCCGCCGCCATGGCCACTCCCTGTGCCCGGCCGAGTTTGAGCATCGACTGTACATTTTTTCCGAAGAAAGGAGCCTCTATCGCCAGTTCATCAGGCAGATAACTCTCAATAATGCCCAGTACACGCTCATGGATATGTCGGAGTTTCAGATAATGATTTCCCAATTTACGTAGATCAATCACCCCCATCGCCACCATCTCAGGTCGGGTGCCCACAATACGCAACACACCGTATCCCATGATCGTAGTACCCGGGTCAATTCCCAGAATGATCTTCTCTCTGACCGGCTGTATCATTTGATAATCTCCATTAAGGTAGGGAAACCTACTACTTTGTCTTTGAATATCCCGGTCATCTCTTCCTGCAGTTTCACCCCCTGTTCCCTGTGCCAGCGGTGCAATGTAGCCGAATCCGCAACCTCCCACTGAAGGGCATAGGAAACATTTCCCTCTTCCTGATGACTGAGTAGGCGGGCCAGACGGGGAGTATGCAACATCCCCTGTTTTTCCACCTCGGGTATATAGCATTCGCGCATCCAGATCAGGAAATTCCGATCCAGTCCCGCCTCCACATGGTAGGTCGTGTTGTATATAAGCATGCGTTTTTCTTTATTATTTTCACAAACATAACAATTATTTCAGAATAATCCATTATATTTGCACCGTCAAAATGGAAACGGGTTCTGCAAACGTTACCAATCAGACAAGACGAAACGGGGCGTTAGCTCATCTGGCTAGAGCGTAACACTGGCAGTGTTAAGGTGATCGGTTCGAGTCCGATACGCTCCACTTTTTACTATTCCAGTAAAATGAAATTTGTTAAACCTCTCTAAAATACAGCCTGTTAGCTGAGTTTAGAGAGGTTTTATTTTATATGAATATGATTTGATATTGGCTCTTTTATCAAATAATCAATTATATTGAGAATAATATTCCAGCACCTTTTTTATCTCTATGACAGAAACCTGTATGCAACTTGTTTTAGAATTTTTACTTCACATTCTTTCCACCATTAGCCGGAGTTTTCTATCTTTGTCATCTTCGTATAAAATTCTTACTTATGAAAGCATCTCTGGAACATTTATCTCCGGAAAGTCGGAACGACCTGGAACTGATATCCCGTCTCATTCTGGAATCTCTGCCGGATAAATGTGAAATGATCATTTTATATGGCAGTTATGCTACCGGAAATCAGGTCGTATATGACCAGAAAAAAGAATACGGTGTACCGACCTTCTATATGAGTGATTATGACATTCTTATAGTGACAAGCTGCCGTTTCAAAAAGGCTGTGATCGGTAATATGTTCAAAAAGATCATCAACCAATATTATCAGGAAAAAGGCATAGAGAACATACGGTTCTATCCTACGATCCAATTTATATCAGAGAGTATTTATGACCTGAACAAAGCGATAGACAAACGAAGATATTTCTACTACGATATCAAAAAAACGGTATTATACTCTACGATAGTGGCAAATATCAACTCGCGCCTTTGAGAAGATTAAGGATAGCAGAGGTGAAAGAGATGGCAGAGGAATATTTCAACAAGAAATTTAATGTAGCACAGGAGTTTATCCATCTGGCCAAAGATTCCTATGGCAGGCGCAACTACCAGATCTCTTCCTTCAATCTGCATCAGGCCTGTGAGAATCTGTATCGCGCCGTATTATTGACATTTACTCTTTACACAGAGAAAGGACATGATCTGGAAAGCCTGTCCAGTAAAGTCAAAATACACTCCTTAGAATTTGTGAAAGCCTTTCCCAGAGACACAGAGAAGGAAGAAGATCTGTTCCAGTTGTTGATTTCTGCGTATGTACAGGCACGTTACGACTCCGATTTCATTGTTACTCAGGAAGATATTGACATTCTCCTGTCTAAGGTAGAACTCATGCGAGATATCACTTATACGATCTGTCAGAATCAACTCCTGTTCTTTGAGAATGAATCGCAAAAGGAGGAAGAGTATTTCCCTGTGGAGTGGAAACCGGACATAAAGGAAGAGCAGGAGGAAGACAAAACCTAATACCGGATGTTGTTGTTTCTTTCGGCAATTATCCGATATATCCTTTTTTACCTGCGTATATTCCAGCAAAAGGAGATAAGGAAAAAGTATGAATTTACGTATTGTTTCATCTTTTATAACTATATACTACCGCTGTGGAGATCAGAAAACAGTTGGAAGAAATACTTGGTGAATCCCTGAACGACTTTTGCCTGACTACCGGAAGAATAGCTACTCTTTCAGGAAAAGCCTATTTTCTCAAGACCGGACCTGAAAGTCCTGCTTATATATGCGAAGCCCATTCGCTCCGGGAAATAGCCGCCGCAAAAGCAATCAGGACCCCGAAAGTGATCGCGGCCGGAGAAAACTTCCTGCTCACGGAATTTATCGAAACCGGATATGCGGATACTTCTTTCTTTCAGCACCTGGCCACTCAGCTGGCCCGGTTGCACCGGATTACATCCGAAGCATATGGTTTTTATGAAAACAACTACATCGGCGCCAATCCACAGCCTAACTTGCCGGAAGCAAAAGAGAGCTCAGACTGGGTGCTTTTCTACTTCAACAAACGACTGCTTTTCCAGTATAAACTGGCCGAAAGCAGAGGTTTTGTCACTTCTGAGCTGAGATCCGGAATTCATTTCATCGAAAAGCACATACATAGTATATTGCAAGGTAGTGAGGAACCACCCACCCTGCTACACGGTGATCTGTGGGCAGGGAATTTTCTATGTTCCTCACAAGGAGAACCGGTACTGATCGATCCGGCTGTATATTACGGACACCGGGAAGCAGATCTGGCTATGACACGACTGTTCGGCGGATTTGCACCGGAGTTTTACAGAACTTATCAACAAACTTATCCCTTACAACCGCAGTGGGAGTACAGAGAAAATATATACAAGCTATATCATGTCCTCAACCATTTGAATCTGTTCGGACGGAGCTATCTGGCTGAAGCAGAATATCTGATAAGGTTTTACAGGAATCCAACAAAGTATCCCGGATACAACTGACAAACACAAATGCCAGGAAGGGATTTATCTTCTTCCTGGCATTTGTGTTTCCATAGATGCTACTCCATATCTCTCTATCGGATCCTATTTTTATGAGAACTCTTTTTTGCCTCCTCCATGGTTCATAGACTCATTAAAAAAATCACTTTTTTCTCTGTAATCTTCATTCTCTGCAAATACATACACCACACTTCCGTCTCTGATGGCATCGATCACCGGTTTAGACATCTGTGGTGGCAAAGCCGGACAACCCAGGCTGCGTCCCAATCTACCCGCGGTCTTGATCCGGGCCGGATCGGCATATTTAGAACTGTGAAATACTACCGCCCGCTCGCGTACCTTATCATTGATCCCACTTTCCAGACCATCTATTCTGAGTGAATAGCCATATTTTCCGTGATAGGTTTCATTGGTCAGGAAAAATCCCTGAGAACTTTTGTATGAATTTACCTGGTTGGAAAAAGAAGTCGCGTATTTCACCCCACTGTTGCGTCCGTGCAACACATGGGTCTTATACAGTAACTCTTTCTGCTCCAGATCGATCACATACAAACGCTCTTCATCAGAGGGCAGACTGAAATCAATAATGGTCAGTACGTCTTTTTTCTTATCTTCGATTTGTTCAAATCCAGCAACAGCCTCCTCAAAAGCCTGATAATTAACTACTTCAGCAAGACCTATGTCTTCATAGAGTTGTTCGGCCGAAATGGGCTCTTCCTCTTCTATTTCTATCGCCACAGCTTCCTGCTGTTCCCATATATTCTCTACTAAGGGGTTCAACTCGTTCTCACACGACACAAATGTGATTCCAAATACCCCCATCATTACAAACAGATTCAATAGTTTTCGCATATCAATAATTTAGGTTTAGTATTAATCTACCGTTTTGGTGTAATACAAATATACGAAAAGCTATCGACTTAATCTATTCTATTACAATTATTAAACTTTCATTAACGAACAATCTGTCATACAAGAACTTTGCATGAGAAGTGGCATTCCGTACGCACATATGGGAACGTGGGGTAGTACCCAGGGTATTGCTGAATTCAATCATCTGCGTTCTGGGATAATTGACCGGGACACCGTGTACATAACCTCCGTTGGAAAATCGGCTGGCATACGGAGCAAATCCGGTGATCTGATCCGTTCCATCCTTCAGATAATACATTTTTTCCTTCTTTTCCTGCACCACAAACACTCCCAGCGGGGTTTCTTTCTGATACGGAGGATTTTCTAACCCCGTTGTAGCAGGGTTCATGCTGCGTATCAACCACTTACCATCCACATAATCCAGAGAGGTTATGTTCTGGTTTTTCCGGTCTACAACGGCCACTTTATTAAACTATTTAACAGCTATGGGTTCTATATACTTCCCCGGTACCAGCCATTGGCCCTCAAAAGAAGCCACCTCTATCCTGCGCATTCCCGCGCTATCCGGTCCACTCAAGAGCTTCACCAACATCCCATCGATCCCATAGCGTTCGGGTACGGAAAGATCATCTGCTATATATGGTTGCGATCTACACCATATTTATCCTCCCGACCCTGGTCGGTAGGGTCCTCAGCCAACGGAGGACGCCCGTGTTCATTCCCTCTGTTCTCTATATACCCCCATTGTGCAGGTGTGGCATTGATATTCTCTACCTCTGCCAGATATACCTTTATTTTCTCCCATTGGAATTCCCGTGTGGTGTTTTTATAAGGATAAGTATCCGCCAGGGTATGCTGGTCATATAACAATTGTTTTTCCAGTACCACATCTTCCGGCCTTTTCCGGGCGCTCTCCGCTTGTTCCTCCACCGGGACAATCACTTGTTTTTTTCACTTCCTTTCACGGTATTTCCCTGACAGGCAAACCCCATCAGAAAACAGGGTATCATCCATCCCAAAGCCATTTTCCGTTCCATAGTTTATTTCTTATTGTTAAGAAAAGAGAACAGATTTTCGGGGAAGATGGTTTTCCGAAAGAAAATAAACCCTTGCTTTCCGGAACCGGAAAGATCAGTTAGTGACTGATCTTTCCAAAGAGGAGGTATCTACCACTGCTTGCTGCTCCCGGAGTATGACATTGCGGGAGCGACTGCCCTGTATCACCGTACTCTCTTCCAGCGGACGGTCGTTGCAACGGACTCCCTCTCCCATCAGGTCACGGGAGTTATAGATGCGGAGTGCCTGGGGTTGCGCAGTACGCAGGGTAACGTTGCACAACCGTACCCCTTCCGTTTCGGAGAGCACCGCTCCCCGGTCGGCATCAATGGTCACATTTTCCAGGACTACTTCCGAGATGGGTTGTTCGGGCAGGCCCTCGAAAAGCAGCGCGCGTCCGGCACCGTGACAGGAAACGTTCTGTATATAGATCCTATGGAAACGGGGAGTACCTTCTGTCACGGGTGGTATCTGTTGCTGATCCACCGCCGGACTGCCCTGCTCCATGGCCTCCACGGCCGAATGGCCCTGGTAGTACATATCAAAAAGTATAGGTTCGGCACCTATATCGGCCATCACAAGGTCACGGATATGTATATCGTGTACATGGCCACCCCGCTGCCGGTTGCTCTTGAACCGCAGTCCGGTATCGGTATTCAGGAAACGGCAGTTGGCTACATGGATGTGATGTACTCCGCCGGACATCTCGCTGCCCACGACAAAACCACCGTGGCCGTAGAACACGGTACAGTCTTCAACCACTACATAGGAAGTAGGCACACCCCGCAGCCAGCCTGCTTCGTCGCGTCCGGACTTGATACAGATCGCATCGTCTCCCACATCAAAGGTACTACCCACCACCAATACCCGGTTGCACGATTCCAGATCCAGCCCATCGCCGTTCTGGGAGTTCCAGGGATTGCGCACCCGGATGCCGTCTATCACCAGATCGTTGCAGAGTTCGGGATGCAGGTTCCAGAAAGGAGAATTCTGAAAAGTAACTCCTTGCAGCAATACCCGCTCACATCCGTAGAAATGAAGCAACTCAGGACGTACGTAGTCTTTGAGCCGTACCCATTCGTCAGGAGTATTGTATTTGCGTATGATATTCTCTTCCCGGCGGGCATACTCCTGCACATCGGGAGTCATGGGATACCAGATGGTAGCAGCGTCGTTGAGTACTCCTTCACGCCGGAGCAGGCGTTGCCACTCATCGGCTGTGAATTTGTTTTTCCGGAACGGACGCCAGTGATGTCCGTTGCCATCGAATACACCCTCTCCGGTAATGGCAATATCCGAAGCCCGATAGGCACTGATGGGACTCTGCAATTGTTTGAAGGAGGCTTCCTCAAAAAAAGTCTCCCGTTTGGGATAGGCCCGGAAATCGGGAATAAAGATAACCAGAGCATTCTTTTCCAGATGCAGTTCGATGCGGTCTTTCAGCAGGATAGGTCCGGTGAGCCACACACCGGCTTTCACTACCAGCCGGCCGCCACCCGCCTCAGATAAATGATCTATGGCACGGGCAAAGGCTTCAGTATTGATGCAGTTGCCATCGGGCCTTCCTCCGAAAGTCTCCAGCGACACCTGCCTGTCGGGTATATCAGGCAAAGGGATAGCGGGCATTTCGAAAGGAAGTCCTGTCAGGTAACGGTCATAGTCTGTTCCGGTAACAGGCAATGCCCGGACGGTTCCCAGGATGGCCCAAATATATATTCCAAGTAAAAGAGTATGTTTCATGATGTGGTTTTATGGTGTGATTGTATGGTGTTTGTGAAATAAAAAAACTTATGATGTACGTACATACATTGTACAATTGAAACTAAAAGTGTCCTGAAGAAATCATCCACCTGTAGAGACGCACGGCGTGCGTCTCCGCGATATACGTCCAATCCAACAGGATGCGTATCAGCGTGGTATAACTCCCACAGAGTATATGTCTTTCAGAACCAGTCAAAGCAAGAGACATAGTCTTATAGAATGAATGTGTATATTCACCCGGAATGTCTTCCAGATGAATATATTCTATATAATAGTTATACTTGTGCCTGTTGGACTTGTACCGCGGAGACGCACGGCGTGCGTCTCTACAGGTGTATGACTTCCGCAGAGCATGTGCACTTCAATGTTATTTAGCATATATAATCCCATATTAGTCATGACCTAAGGGAGTAAATCGTAACTTCCTTCAATCGCCATACCGGAACCTGCCCGCTGTCAACCTCACCAGATCGGGCAGATCGTACCGCATCAATACTCCATAGATCATATTCGAGAAGAGATCGTATTGCATCGGTGCGGTCATACATTCCGTATAGCTGCGCATCGTACGCATGGCCGTTACTTCTTTCAGTCGGCTGTCCAGCACAGCCGCGTGCAAAGCCACCGGTCCGTAACGCCCGTCTGCCTTCAATGAATATACCTGCGAAGCCGTATCGGGCCATGTAGCCAATGCGTCCAGCAAGATGATCAGGTCTGCCACCCGTTGTCCGATCAGGGGTTTCCCTGTATGCAGAGCCGTCATCGAGAGGCGATATTCCCGGTTCCAGTATTTGGCATCGTTGCAGGCGCGGGATCTTCTGTCTCTCCGAAGCCACGCAGGTCGGCAGCCACCAATACCGTACCGCTATCTACATAGCGTTGTATATGGTCTGTCTGAGCCAGGAACGTTTCTTTCCCTGCATCCGCCAGCACGATCTCCGCCGGGTTGTCCGTACGCCGGTCGGGTACGATCACGATACATGGGATAGGCAACAGTCCTTCGCGAATGATCTCATAATGATATTGCGTATACCCACGCATCTCCTTCTGTTCATAGAGTTGCATACGCACCGGAGCATCTAATGAAGGTAAACTCAGACTTTGCCGGATGGCCTGCTGTACCTCGGCCAACGGACGGTCCAGAAACGCCTCCCGCCGGGAAAGCAATTGCCGATACAACATTAGGTTCTGCTCCCTCACGAGGAATATGCTGGCAACCGTCGGAAGGTCCTTGTAGCTCTAAGGTACGTTCGCGCTGGGAAAAGTAGCTGCATATAGCCGCTGCCTTCACCCACTCGTCCATCCCGATCAGGTAGGTTGTCTCCGTACCTCCACCCGAATTTCCCCAGACACCGATCCGGTCGGCATCCATATCCGCGCGGCTCACTAAATAATCTATTGCCCGGTGATTGTCCCAACACTGCAAAGCAGCCCGACTGGTACCTACGGCCACACATCCCGCGTTGAGCAACGTATGTTCGGTCGTAGCTCCCCGGGTAGCGTATTCCCCTTTTTCGTTGATAAACTGCCACCGCTCGCCCTGCCCGATGGGATCTATCACCAACGTAGCAATGCCGTTGCGAGCCAGCAACACGGGAGTAGCTCCGGGACGTTTCCCATGCAATCCGTGTCCGCAGAGCGAAACAGTGACCGCGTGTTTTCCTTTTCCCTCCGACAGGTAAAGGCTGGCAGTAACATACCTGACGGGCATACTCTGGAATACGATCTTCTCCATACGGAAGCCCGGCTGATGTTCCACATCTGTCACCTGTACCTGCAAAGGAGTTTTCTCCGGCATCTCACCCAGTATATCCAGGTAGCACCGACGCACCTCCTGTACATAGCCCGTCATGGATTCGGGCGATTGACAGGCAACGGCAAGACTTTCTTCCCGCTGCCGGTATTGTTCATGTACCTCCCGCATCAGGAAGCTGTGGACAGCCAGGTTATTTTTCCAGCTCAGGGAACGGAATTGCTCCTAAGAAAGTATCTACCACAAATGGCTTTTTTTGTTTTTGCTGATTTCAAAGTATGCTTCTCCGTCTATTATCATCCGACGGGTTTTTCCGGAAAACGAAGGATCGTAGCGTAGGGTGGGATTGGAATTGAGCCAGACCGTAGAACCGTCGGCCAGTGCCAGATAGATGCGTTGCCCGGAAGGAACGGTGATCTCCTACCACAAAGGCCCGGTGTCACTGCCCGCGTAGAAAGATGTGAAATAACTTATAGCGAAAATCACCACCATTGCCGCCGCGTACCCCAGCCAGTTACGCATACGTGTCCGGCGACCAGTAACCGGAAGCACTATAGGTGTCTCATGCAACAGATGGATGGTATCGAACATATGCCAGTATTTCAGAAAGGTCTCTTTGTTTTCCGGAGAAGCATCAACCCACCGCATCAACTCTTCTTCCTCCTGCGGAAAGGTCTGACGGGCGAAATATTTTATAAATGAGGATATGTCTTTCATATAGATGTGATTGCCGTGTTCAATAGTATAACTCGTAACTTGCCGGTATCCCTAATGGAAAAAGAACTTTTTTTCAAAAAAATATTTTAATTTAAATGTCTGATAAAAAAGCAATCAGGAAGCGGCACACGACTGCAAAAATCTGAAAATCCTCCGAAAAAACGACAACAACCGATCCCCGGAAAAAGAATCGGGAAAAGAAGATACAGAGCGTCTGCTATTCTGACAATTATCCATTTAAAATGCTTATATTTGTCTTTGGATTTGGATAGTACACTCATATAAAAATAAACCGTATAAAAGAAATGGGATGGGTATGGACATGATCCGGGAAATACTCATCTGTGAACGGATGTGTTGGCAGAACTTAGCAAAGTATATATAAGGAGATGTCAACAAATTGAAAGTTAAAAAAATAAGATATGATCACTCAACAAGAAATACTGCAACTGCTCCATGACACGGAAAGTTACAGGGTAGAAAGAACAACCTCCAAAACGGATTCGGATAAATTCTGTCAGGCAATATGTGCCTTTTCCAACGATATTTCGGATAGTGGAAAGAATGGCTATCTGGTGATTGGAGCCTATGATAACGGAGAACTGAGTGGATTAAAGGTTGATGATCATTTGTTGCTGACCATATCCAATATCCGAACGGATGGAAATATTCTCCCTCAACCGATAATGACTGTTGAAAAGTTCAGCTTTGAGCAGGGCGATTTACTTGTAGCGGAAATACAGCCGTCTGAGTTTCCTCCTGTCCGGTACAGAGGTCGTGTTTGGGTGCGGGTGGGTCCCCGAAAGAGCGTTGCCTCCGAAGCAGAGGAAAAGATACTGACAGAAAAACGGCTTTCCAATGTTCGCACGTTCGATGCGAAACCCTGCCTGGGAACTTCTTTACAGGATCTGGATGTGCCCCTTATCAGGAAAGAATTTCTGCCTAAAGCGGTAGCAGAAGATATATTAACGGACGACAAGCGTCCGGTCGAAGAGCAACTTGCTTCGCTGGGCTTTTTCGATTTGAGATATAACTGTCCCACCATGGGCGCCGTTGTTCTATTTGGTAATAATCCTGAAAGATACGTGCATGGCTCGTATATACAATATGTACGATTCAACGGAGAAGATCGGGCCGGTGACATTATTAATGAGTATAAATTCGATGGGAACTTATGTAAATCTTTGCCTAAAATAGACACTTTTGTTGAAACAAGCATAGCTGCCAAACGTCCTATTCCGGTGAGTGTATTGCGGGAAGAGATTGTTTCCAAATATCCTTATTGGGCTACCCGCGAGTTGTTGATGAATGCGATTATGCACCGCGATTACGATTCGAACGCACCGATACAGTTCTATGAATATGACAACCGTATCGAAATACAAAATCCGGGAGGCTTGTATGGAAAAGTGAGTCCGACTAACTTCCCGAATATAAGTGATTACCGCAATCCGTTTATAGCTGAAGCCATGAAAGTACTGGGGTATGTCAACCGTTTTAGCAGAGGGGTTTACCGGGTTCAGAAAGAATTGAAAGAAAATGGTAACGGAGCAGCCACATTTGATTTTTCTCTGAGAACAGCTTTCAGGGTAGTAGAAAACATATCCAAAAAGTACTTTGAAGAAGGTTTTGGGATACATATAGGAGAAAAGGACTACCTGGAAAACAGCCAGAAACTACCCGGAAAACAGCCAGAAACTACCCGGAAAACAGCCAGAAACAGGAAAAAACTACCCAGAAAAAAAACAGAAAACTACACGGAAGTTATTAGATGCGATGAAAAATAATCCCCAAATCACACAAAGAGAACTTTCGAAAATACTTAACATAACGATAGATGGGGTAAAATACCATATTAAAAATCTATCTAAAAAAGGCATCATCAGACGAGAAGGATCAGATAGAGCAGGAACATGGAAGGTAACAGAATAATTCTATGAAACACTACCATAACACGAAAATAAATAAGTACTAAATTCATCGAAGATAAACTATAAAAGCATTTACCGAACTGCCGGATCAGTAAAGACATTCCCCGGACCATATACTCACCCAGTTGTCCGAAGAAGCATTCACGTAAAAAGATGTTCGCAGCTACCAGCAAAGATGTGATGCAGATCAGGGAATTAAAGATATAGGTAGCTATTCCCTTCTACAAGTGAAATCTGGCTCACACCTTTTATATCCAAAGGTATAAATAAGGAATTAAGGAAATTTCTCCATGGAGAACCGACAAATTCTCCTTGGAGAGTATCCGGACTTTCCTTGGAAGGTTGACAGACTTTCCAAGGAAGGTTTGCACACTTTCCTTGGAAGATTTCGGGACTTTCCTTAGAGAATCCGGAGATCTCTACCTGTCGGAAGGATAGAAAACAAACAGACAGGTAAAAAAAGAATGCCTTACTTTCGGAAAGAGGCTTTCCACGCAAAGACCTTATCTATAGAAAACCAATATACAGAACAACAGACGATCTACCTGTTTCTTTTCCTAATCTTTAGGAGATTTCCCATATAAACAGCCCGGCCTATCCTAATATTGTCACTAAAACAGAAAATAAGAATAACAACTATATAAGTTAAAATAATAAAAAATAATATAGACAAGTCCCTCTTTTCAGGATGAAGACCCGGCATTTCCGGGAATTATGTTCGTAAAACAAATTCACATTCCAGATAGTCCATACTACCGGAAATCCTATCCATTTCGTATGCCAACGAGATTCTATCCGGATGCTACCCGGATGCTAACCGGACTCCGGATAGATGCTGAAATGTATATTTTCTCACCTTATTATGCGCGCATCAGAGACAGATATAGAGACAGATAAAGAGACAGATACAATCTCTCTCTGAAAATCTCTCTCTTTTTTGCTGAAAGGTGTTTGTAAAAACTACACGTTCAGAAAGTGTATAAAAAAAGAATACTTTTGAACCAGAAAAACGATGGTTGCACAAATGTCCCGTATCTGCAAAAAATGACTTCACTTATTTTTCTTGCGAAACCAGGAAATCGGCCACAAAGTGAACCCACCCTACCAAACCGGGGCGTTTTTCGCTTAAACGGGATTTAAATGGCATTTTTGACTATATCTATTCACCACCAACACTCCTCTATCCGGACAAACCACCCATCTCTCCCTTTTTCAGGGAAGATCCTGCAGATGAATCCGGGTGGTTACCGGAAAGCCATAGATATACCT
>JAJBTC010000121.1 GCA_020861095.1 Bacteroides sp. | reverse complement strand
CTATTCTATTAAAAGAGGGATCGCCCAAAAAGATCTCCACCCCCTAACCCCTGCACTGTTTTTCCCTGACGCACATAATAATTGAGATTATACACTTTTTCCAAGGAAGAGTTACGACTTTTCAGTAGGGGATAGTCCCATTCATCTACAGTGATCCGGACTGAATCCCCTTTATATACAGGAAAATAATTTTTCTCAAAACCGCGATAAGGGAGCCCTATTTCTACAAACTCAGATAAGCAAGGCAGGATTAGTGTATCACGAAAAGAGTTTGGGTAAAAAGTTACAAGGTCATTTGTAACAGGATGCACATAGGTTATCCCTGTATGGGTGCTATTAAAAAAACCACCCAAAGTTTTAAATGGCTTTATTTCGTAGTTTTCAAAAATAAAAACCACATATTCATGATCAGCATACCGGTTTCCAGTATTTACGCTACAGCCACTTAATAAAATAAAAATTAACACATTACAAAGACACCTCATTTTCCCATATATTTTTAACAGATATCCGGGACTATACATATACAGTCCCGAAGTTTTAATTCATCCTCATATTCCGTAGAAACACAGCCATCACAGCACCAGTAAGAACCGTCCTTGTCCTCATACATAGGTCCGGAAAAGTAGCTGAAACATGTTGCTGACACCTGATCGTTTCATGTGTGTTTTCTACATTTTCTCCGAAAACAGGTTCCAGTCCTATCACAAAGAGGAACCACACCCCAAAATACACTTTTTCATACGATTGTCTTTTCGATAAAATCTTTACTACCTTTCCTGGGCTTCCTTCCGGCAGGTAGATAAGAAGACTATCCTCTGGTATAAAATAGATCTGTCTGGCTAAACAATAACGCCACTGGTTTTCTCTGATACCTACAAAGAAAATAAATTTCCGGAATAAAATCAATTTTATTAGAACCACATATTGGCTTTTATTTATATCTCATCTCGTGTAAACCAGTAGAAACCAACCACTAAACAACGATATAACAGTATATTATCGTACAACAAGAACCCTGTAGCATATTCTATAAAATAGGGGTTTCCCACACTTCCGGATAAGAGTTATCTCTCAACTTACACCAATTGCGGTCATACAGATACATAAAACTCATCCCGTCACAAATCCTCACCCAAATATTTTTCTACCTTTGTCATAAGAATGTAACTCTGCCGATTTTACAAAACAAATGTACAGGATCATTCCTTGTTGACCCTTTGCTTTGTAACTGAAATGAAACAGATATGACATATTTTCCCAACATACCCCTGCTACCTTTGCAGCAATTTTAAACAGATAGAATACAAATGATCATCAGAAAAACACTTCTTCTACTTGCCTGGGGACTGACTTTGAGTATACAAGCGACCTCCCAGAATTCCCGCACCAACGAAGATGGCAGACGCTTGGATAAGTCTGAAATGGAGACCACGGATTATATGCCGGAGATCCACGGTACCATACGTGGAAAATTTGAATATCAGCCACAGATCAGTGCCAGCCGGTTCGAGGTGCGCAATGCCCGCTTCAGCCTCACAGGAAATGTACACCCGATGGTAGCCTACAAAGCAGAGATCGACCTGTCCGACGAAGGGTCGATCAAGATGCTGGATGCTTATACCCGTATCTTCCCCGTAGAGGATCTGAACTTCACGATAGGACAAATGCGCGTACCTTTCACCATTGACGCGCACCGCTCTCCGCACCAGCAATATTTTGCCAACCGCTCTTTCATTGCCAAACAGGTAGGAAATGTACGGGACGTAGGAGCTACGGCCGGGTATACCTTTCGTCCGGGATTTCCATTGACACTGGAAGCCGGCGTGTTTAACGGCAGCGGACTCACCAACCAGAAAGAGTGGCAGGAAGATTTCAACTATACCGTGAAAGGACAGTTCCTGTTTACCAAAGGAGCCAACCTGACCCTGGGACTGCAATCCATCAAGCCGGAAGAGGTCAGAGCGAATATGTATAATGTAGGGGCATATTACGAATTCTGCGGGTTCCATATTGAAGGGGAGTATCTCTACAAGCATTATGAAAAGGATGCTTTTAAAAATGTACACGCGGTCAACAGTTTTATCAACTACGACCTGAAATTCCCGAAAGTATTTCATAAAATGTCGTTCCTGCTGCGCTACGATATGATGACCGACCACAGTGACGCCACCAACGACTCCGAAACGGGCCGACTGAAGATCAATGACTACCAACGTCAGCGCCTGACCGGAGGACTTACATTCAGTTTCTCCAAAGCATTTGTGGCGGATATACGTGTCAACTACGAAAAGTATTTCTACAAAAGCGGAGGTATTCCCAAAGAATCGGAACGGGATAAGTTGGTGATAGAGTTTATGACCCGCTTCTGAACAAATCGTTGCAAAGACATAGGAAAGAGGCTCCTTCTTTTGTGGGTATGTTCTTTTGTCTGAACACAGCACGACGGAAAAACATACCCATAAAAAAGTCAGTATCGAAAAGTTCATACACCCTCATGGGAACCTCATTCATAAAATGTGAAAAACAGACCATTTCTGGTAACCAAAACTCTCCATTTTGGTTACCATTTCTTTTTGAATGGTTACCAATAGACCATTCCGGTTAGCAGCCGGAATTCATTCTTCTTTATAAAGGAAGAGTACGTGTTCTCCAATCGTCCTTCACGTAACTATCCGGATAGATCGTCCGGTCCGATACACGACCCTCTTTCTCCCGTATCCAGGTGGTAAACCGCCGTTCTCCTTCGTGCAATTCGATCACCCGCGCACCATTGGGCAGATGATTGTATTCCGTGTTCCCCCCTGTAAACCGGCCGTAAGTCAGCAGAATATCCTTCCACATTACCGCATAGTCGTTGTCATGATCGTGCCCTACGAACGTAGCCATCACATCCCCGGCCTCCCGCATAGCCGCAAACATTCCGGTATTGATCTCAGGGGCACAGACCTTTTCCATCCGGGTACCACGCAACACCGCAGTCTCATCTGTGGCCGCCTCCCGGTATTCGGGCAACGGGATATGGAAAAAAGCCAGCGCAGGCAAAGGCCCGCCCGCATTGCACCTGGTATAGCCGGCACTCTGCCGGGTATACCACTGTACCTGTTCCGTCGTCAGCCAGCCATATCCCTCCACCCCTTCCAGGGTAGAATAGGCATGTGAGTCG
Source organism: Bacteroides sp. (assembly GCA_020861095.1). Lineage (GTDB taxonomy): Bacteria > Bacteroidota > Bacteroidia > Bacteroidales > Bacteroidaceae > Bacteroides. The sequence continues at coordinate 2,986 of JAJBTC010000121.1, read as the reverse complement.
AAACAATACAGCAAAGCCGCACGTTCCTCTCCCCGGGAAGAAAGTACCTCCAGTACATAGTCGGGAGAAGCCGCATCTCCCCGATCGGGCAGCAAATTGCCCGGTTGCGTACGGATCAGATCGTACAATTGCGTACATGTCATTCCGTATTCGTCATCGTGGTTGCCAAACGTCACCACAAAAGGGATCTGCCGGCGAACCACCGGCTCCAATACAGCGAGCATTCCTTTATCGGAAGGGCTGGAGTAGACCACATCTCCCGTAAAGACAACCAGATCGGGCTGTTCGGCTTCCAAGACCTCTTCCATACGTACCAACGCCACATCGGAGGCCGGATTTCCAGTTTGAAAATGCACATCGGTAAACTGTACCATACGAAACTTTCCGGAGGAATTAAATTTCAGAACAGGTGTTTGCGCATAAAGAAAGGTTACGCAAAAACACAGCAGAAAAAGAAAAGAAAAAATACGAGTCATAGTTTCTTCTGATTTATAGAGGTTTGAGTTTTAAGTTATAAGTATTGAGTTATAAATTATAAATAGCTGACAGGAGTTTGACTGCGTCGATTTTCGATCGGTTCCGCCGAACAGGATTTGATTTTGCCGACCGATGGTCTGCCTTCTATTCTTTGGGTACCAATCCCTCTTTCTACAGCCTTTCAGTAACTCCACTGTCCTCAGGTTGTCCCCTTTACACTAGGAAAATCAGACAAACTTACAACTTAAAACTTATAACTTATTTCCCAATCAGTACGGTAGCATAAACAGAGATCCCCTCTTCCCGTCCGGTGAATCCCAGCTTTTCAGTAGTAGTTGCTTTGATGGAAATATCTTCGGGATCCATGCTCATGACATTCGCCAGGGTCTCCCGCATCAGGGGGATATGCGGATTGAGTTTCGGCCGTTCCGCACAGATTGTAGCATCTATGTTCCCGATCTGATAGCCTTTTTCCGCGATCAGCTCTACCGTACGACGCAGCAGGATCTTACTGTCCACATCTTTAAAGTCGGCATCCGTATCGGGAAAATGATAACCGATATCACGCATGTTAGCAGCTCCCAGCAGCGCGTCACAGATGGCATGGATCAGCACATCGGCATCCGAATGGCCCAGCAGACCTTTCTCGTGCTCCAGACGGACACCGCCGATCCACAGATCGCGTCCGGCCACCAACTGATGCACATCAAAACCAAATCCTACACGTATTTTCATATCTTACAGATGGATCTTTTGCATTCAACGAATATAGAGATCGAGCAACTTCTCTCCTTCCAGATACCCCTCCAGATGTTGTCCGACAGACACCGGCCCTACTCCCGCGGGAGTCCCGGTAAAGAGCAGATCACCGATCTTCAGCGTCATAAACCGGCTCACATACGCGATCAGATCATCTATCCGGAACAACATATCCGCTGTACAGCCCTGTTGCACCTGCTGTCCGTCTATACACAGATGAAAACCGAGGTGTTGCACCTCTTTGTAACGGCTCACCGGCAAAAAAGTTCCCAGAGCGGCCGAGTTATCAAATCCTTTACTCAACTCCCAGGGCAATCCCTGTTCGCGAAAACGCCGTTGCAGATCCCGGGCAGTAAAATCAATACCTACCGTCACCGCGTCGTAATAACGATGCGCGAAACGGGGAGCGATATTTTTCCCCAGCCGGTTGATGCGTACCACCAGTTCAGTTTCGTAATGTATCTCGTCAGAAAAGTCGGGGATGAAGAAAGGCTTGCTGTCTTTCAGCAGTGCGGAGTCAGGTTTCAGAAAGATCACAGGTTCCGGATTTTCTCCGGTATGCCCCATCTCCCGGTTGTGCAGGGGATAGTTCATCCCCACGGCTATGATTTTCATTATGGATTCTCGTTACAATTCAGACGGTTGAACATTACTGCGAGATGGGCATACAGAGAGGTATTCTGCACAACAATGTGCTCGGGTACACGGATACGGAAAGGAGTAAAGTTCCAGACCGCCTTGATGCCCCCTGCCACCATCTTATCCGTAATGGATTGGGCAATCTCAATGGGTACGGTCAGCACCCCGATATTCACATCGTATTCCTGCATCTTCCCGGAAAACTCATCGGAATGGAACACAGGGATACCATTCAGATCCGCTCCCACCAATTCAGGTTTCACATCAAAAGCCGCTACGATCTGCAGCCCGAAATGAGAAAGACCGGAGTCCTGCAACAAGGCTCCTCCCAGGCTACCCACCCCGAACAGGAAGGCACGGTGCACTCTGGTAAATCCCAGAAAGTCTTCCAATACAGCAATCAGCGTATCTACCTCATACCCCACCCGGGTACGTCCGGAAATATTCACGTACGAAAGATCCTTGGCGATCTGAGAAGCGTCTATATTGGTATCTTTGGAGATCTGAGTAGAAGAGACAAACTGCTCGCCCTTCTGCTTAAGCAACTTGACATTGGAAAGATACCAGGGCAACCTGCGCAACGTAGGTTCCGGTACCTTTATATCATATTTCGGATGGGTCTGATGATTCATAATGCCTAAGGGTCATTTTTAACATGATGCAGCGGACAAAAATACATTTTTTTCGGAATGACCTGCATTTCCCTCAGCCACTTAACATAATTTCTACATAAAAGAACAATTCCTGCAAGGATTTCCTACGGAATAAACAGATCTCCTCCCAGGATCATCGTAAATAAAAAGAAGAATCTCTCCTTAATATAGATCTCCATGATCTTTATCATTTAACTTATTTAATAAAACTATTCTCCTGATATCGGCCATTTCCCTTTTACGAAAAGGGTATTTTGAAAGAATATTCCTTTATGGTTATCCAGGAAAGGATATTCTTATAGCTCTTATTATCAAAAGTATATTTCGATTTATATAATTTCTTCTACCTTAAAGAATGTAAGAAAATTATTTTTCGAAGGTCAAATAATGAAAAAGATAAAAAAATTATTATATTTGCCACAATTTACATTTGGTTTATATTTCTTTATTCACATACA
>JAJBTC010000214.1 GCA_020861095.1 Bacteroides sp. | reverse complement strand
ATGCGTTTGTAATTATCTATAAAAGTTATATAAATAAATATACCACGGAACATCTGGAAGAAAGGTTTGTTCGTTATATAAGAGCCTGTTTAAATTTTCCACGGAGTCAACAGTCGACGCATTCAAGATGGATTAGGGATGTCCTTCATCCTTTCTTCAGCCCTCTTTTTGTTTGTCTTTCCTCTTTTTTCAGCTCAAATAGCCCGCTATTATCGCTTCAGAAAAAGAAAAGACAACCTAAAACCAGGACTAAATAAAGAAATGAGTAAAATGTAAACAGGCTTTAAAAAAGTAATGTATATTTGTTTCCTGTATAAAAAGTAGTGTAAACTTAAAATGTAAACGTATGAAAACAACAACTGTAAGAGGTACCCAGGTGAATCTGAATAATGAATTTATTGCGGTGGGTAGCATGGCCCCGGATTTCACCCTGATCAGACAGGATATGTCTTCTCTGTCTCTGAAAGACCTCAGAGGCAAGTATGTGATCCTTAATATTTTCCCGAGTCTGGATACGCCCATCTGCGCGGCCTCCGTACGCAAGTTCAATCAGACATCTGTCCGGTTGCCGGAGACTGTGGTATTGGCTATATCCAAAGATCTGCCTTTTGCCCAGCAACGTTTTTGTACGGTAGAAGGAATAGAGAATGTGATCCCTCTTTCGGATTTTCGTCCGTCGGATTTTGACGAACAGTATGGAGTGCTGGTGGCGGACGGACCGCTGGCCGGATTACTGGCGCGTGCCATCGTCATCATAGATAAAGAAGGGAAAGTAGTATATACGGAGATGGTCTCTGATATAGCTCAAGAGCCTGATTATGACAAAGCTCTGGAGCAGATCAAAGGATATGCCAATTGTTGAATCGTTTGCAGGTATGGGAGTCCGGGGTCTTTCGCAGGCCCTCATCCTCTGCCTGAGGCAATCAGGATCTTTTTCTGGTAGCTTTGTATATAAAGAAACCTACAAGCAGGATACCTATCGCAATAAACACATAACCGATCTCTTTGCTGTATTCGGTCACCTTGGCCAGCAGTTGTTCTTCGGTTTTTATGCCGGGTATGGTAGACATATAGTAGCCGATAGCTGCCAGTATGGAATTCCATATTCCGGCACCAAGCGTAGTGTAAAACAGGAAAGTCGAGAGTTTCATACGTGCCAGACCGGCCGGGATAGAGATCAGTTGTCTGACTGCCGGTATGAGCCTGCCGATGAAAGTAGACAAAGCGCCATATTTCTCGAAATACTGTTCGGCATGTTGCACTTTGGCCTCGTCTATCAGACAAAGGTGTCCCAGGCGGCTGTTTGCAAACTTGTATACGATCGGCCTTCCCAGAAAACGGGCCAGATAGTAATTGGTCAATGCTCCTATATCCGCACCTATGGTAGCAAACAACACTACTAAGTATATATTCATTTCATCATTCACTGCTGCTTTGTAAGCGGCGGGAGGGACTACTACTTCGGATGGAAAAGGAATGAAAGAACTTTCGATGGCCATCAAAAGAGTGATGGTCCAATAGTTAAGATGCTCTAAGCACCACTGAATGAATGTAACTGACTCCATTTTTTTATTGTTCAGGATTATTTTCTTCTTGATCGTTCTTCATCTGCTTTACATGCTCGATCAGTGCTCTTATAAAACCTTCTTTTTCTTCCTCAGTAGAATTCTGCCAGTAAGATTTCAGATCACGGTTCCAATATTCGATGTTGAGCTGTTCCAGAGAGCTTTCGATCTTCGGATAATATCTATAATGCAGATATACATTCAAAAGTTCTAAATCTATGTTTTTAAAATGACTGTTCAGACTTTTCACTTTCTCAAAAGCCTGTACGGCATACTGATAGAATTCGTTCTGCATACAGATCTCTCCCAGTTCATACAGACTTTCCGCATCCTCAGCCACTAAAAGGGTCTCTTCAATGGCCTGCTCCAGACTGATATCGTTCTTCGCTGCCGCACTTATCCGGCACCAGAGCAGGTGAGCCTGCACATCCCGGGGACAGTATTTCAGCCATTCGCGGCAATACTTCCGCGCTTCTGCTATTTCTCCGGTGATCAGAAGAGCAGAGGGCAGATAGTGATATACCGATACGCGCAAATATGCTTCGTCGTCCGGGATATCCTCCAGTACCTTTATAAAATAAGGAATAGACTCCTTGTATTTTTCCTGTGAAAAATACTTCAGTGCGAAGAATATGTTATTCAGTGGAGAAGGAAGGGTCTGGAAGGTAGTACTCTTCTGGTATTCCGCAATGGCTTGCTGATCCTCTCCCAGCATAAAGAGAGCATCTCCCTTGAAGAGATGAGCCATGGTAAATTGCTCTTCGGCCGCCAGGGCAAAGTCACACGCCTCTATACATTTTCCGTATTCTTCCAGATCGTAGTAACTTCTGGCCAGGGCTACCCAATACGTAGCCGAATAGGGTTGCCTGTCCAGCAGTATATTGAAATAGTTGATTGCGTCTTCCAGTTTGCCAACCTTCTGACAACATTCCGCGTACAGGCTCAGGAACTCTTCTTCTCCCTGGTATTTGTCCAGGAAACGTTCCAGAAAAGCTAAAGCCTCATCCGCATATCCCGTATCTAACCATACACATGCGATACGTATGATCTGTTCTTTATCTTCCGCATAGTCCAGCGTCCCGAACAACCGTTTGGCCTCTTCTACGTTTTTATCGATCAGGCTCAGTTCTACTTTGAGAAAGACAACTTCTTCGCTCCAGTCTTCTGAAAGATCCCGGATCACTTCCCGGGCTTTTTCCGGTTGGTCCATATCTAAGTAATAGAAACCTTGTTCGATCCGGATCACCGGACTGTCCGGATGAAGTTTCAGTCCATATTCGATCACTGCAGAAACTTCTTCCATTTCCATCAGGTTAAGGTAGTGGTTAGCCAGGTCAGCTATCTCTTCCGCATCCAGATAGCTATAGTTTCCCGAAGCCTTCATCGCTTCGTACCGACTCAATAAATCTTCCCACGCATCGTCCGGAATCTTATTGATTCTTCCCATGTATTATAATGTATTAAGAGGGGTTATTTGCCTTTTTTCCCCAGGTATCTTTCAGACCTACCGTACGGTTGAAGATCAATTGTTCTGTAGTAGAATCCGTATCTATATGGAAATAGCCGATCCTCTGGAACTGCAGATAATCCGTAGGTTTCAACTGTTGTGTGTACTTCTCTACGTAACAATCGGTCAATACTTTCAGGGAGTCAGGGTTCAGCAGCTGACGGAAATCAGCCTCTTGTTCCGCACCCGGATTTTCTACGGAGAACAACCGGTCATACAGCCGTACTTCCGCTGGCAGGCAATGCGCACAACTGAGCCAATGCAGGGTACCTTTTACTTTTCGGTTTGCCTCAGGCATGCCGCTGAGTGTATTCGGATCGTATTCGGCATATACTTCCGTCACTTCCCCGTTTTCATCTTTCCTGCAACCGGTGCAGGTGATAATATACGCGTTTTTCAATCTGACCTCTTTACCGGGAGTCAGCCGGAAATATTTCTTAGGAGCATCTTCCATAAAATCCTCTTTCTCGATCCACAGTTCACGACTGAATTCAATGGTGTGTGTACCGGCCGACAGATCTTCCGGGTTGTTGATGCACTCCATTTCCTCTACTTTGCCTTCCGGGTAGTTGGTTATGATCAGTTTCACCGGGTTAAGTACGGCAGAAACGCGGATCGCCCGGGTATTCAGATCCTCACGCACAGCAGCTTCGAGCATCGAAATATCGTTCAGTGCCTCAAATTTGGTATAACCGATCATATCAATGAATTTCCGGATAGATTCCGGAGAATAACCCCGCCGGCGGAAACCACATAAAGTGGGCATGCGCGGATCGTCCCAACCGTTGACCAATCCTTCTTTCACTAAGGTAAGCAGTTTGCGCTTACTCATGACGGTATAAGTCAGGTTGAGACGGTTGAACTCGATCTGCCGGGGACGGTAGTCAGCAGCAGAAGCCAGCTGAGGCACTTCCTGCAATTCATCTATAAAATAGTCGTACAACGGGCGGTGGACTTCAAACTCCAATGTACAGAGTGAATGGGTGACTCCTTCGAAATAGTCGCTCTGTCCGTGGGCAAAATCGTACATCGGATAGGCCTTCCATTTGTCTCCGGTGCGGTGGTGAGGATGTTTGATCACCCGATAGATGACCGGATCACGGAAGTGCATATTCGGATTGGCCATATCTATTTTGGCACGCAGCACCATGGCACCTTCTTCTATCTCACCGCTGTTCATCTTCTCAAACAATTCCAGGCTCTCTTCCACAGGACGATTGCGGAAAGGACTCTCTGTTCCCGGTTGTGTCGGGGTACCTTTCTGGCTGGCTATTTCTTCCGAAGACTGTTCGTCTACATAGGCTTTTCCACGTTTGATAAGTTCGACGGCAAACTCCCAGAGCTGATCGAAATAGTCGGATGCGTAATATATATTTTCCCACTGGTAGCCCAGCCACTGTATGTCTTCTTTGATAGAATCTACATATTCCGTATCTTCCTTCACCGGATTAGTGTCGTCGAAGCGCAGGTTACATATCCCGCCGTACTTCCGGGCTACACCAAAATCCAGGCAGAAAGCTTTTGCATGCCCGATATGAAGATAACCATTGGGCTCGGGAGGAAAACGGGTCTGCACCTTATGGTTGTTCTTTCCCTCTTTCAGATCATTTTCAATTGCCTGCTCAATAAAATTGAGACTTCTTTTAGCCACATTCTCTTCGTTTTTGTTCTCTGCCATAATGGTTAAATCATTAACTCGTTTGATTCTGCAAAATTAGGATATTTTTTTCGTTTGTCATTTATTTAAGGAAAGAATATATACCTGCTCGGGCAGACCTACGGACGGCAGGCGTATTTGATGTATATTTCCGGGATCCGGATTTTCCGGACAAGGGGAGTCAGATACGTCTAAACCGGAAAGCGTCCTATGCATTAAACAGATAAATTCAATTCCGACAGATGAGATGATCAGCGCTCTGTTTATACGCGACAGGGGCCCGGAAAAGCTGTGTAACATAAATGTAACCTATTTGAAACATATCCTTCAACTCCCATTCACAGGTTTTTAACAAAAAAAGGCTTTCTTTGTTGCCTGATTGAAAATCTCTTTTTCGCAAAGCCTCTTCTTTTTGCATGAGTAAGGGAAAAAGTAGTAGATATAAACAGGTAGAACAGGTCGTTCTGTATCTTTGTATGTTGAAAGTCATATGGATTCGGATCACATCGGTTCAGTATGCCTTGGGTAAAACAAATAAACCGTATAAATTTAGGATATAAAAATGGTAAAGTTTATAGAATCGGAACTGATGCTCCTGAAAAAAGAGATAGATGAGATGTGGACGCTTGTCTATAATCAGGTAGATCGTTCGGGAGAAGCAGTCCTGACAATGGACCGCGAGTTGGCTCAGCAGGTGGTTGTGCGCGACCGGAGGGTAAATGCCTTTGAACTAAAGATAGACAGCGATGTGGAAGATACCATCGCTCTTTACAATCCGGTAGGGGTAGATCTGCGGTTTGTATTGGCTATATTAAAGATAAATACCAATCTGGAACGTTTGGGAGATCTGGCCGAAGGGATTGCACGGTTTGTTATCAAGTGTGAAGACCCTGCTCTGGATGCGGAACTTCTGAAACGGTTGCGATTGGAAGAGATGCTTTCGGAAGTACTTTCCATGCTGGAGATCACCAAACGGGCCCTGAATGAAGAGAGCCTTGAACTGGCCACTTCTGTTTTTGCCAAAGATAATATGCTGGATGAGATCAATGCGGAGGTTTCTTCCATCCTGGCTGAGTATATCCGCGAGCATCCGGAAAGTGCCATTACTTATCTGCAATTCATAAGTGTGTTCCGTAAACTCGAACGTGCAGGAGATCATATTACCAATATCGCGGAAGAAATCGTTTTCTTTATTGATGCTAAAGTGTTGAAACATAGCGGAAATACTGAGGAAGGGTATCCCCGTAAGCTTTGAAGACGAAGTTTTTTCGGATTCTTTTTTTAGCTGAATTTAAATTAAAATTTTATATTTGTTTTCCGGTAACGTTTGCAAAGGGGGGTAAGTCACTAAATTATAATAAAACCAAAGAAATTACAAAAATATGTTATAAGACATGTTTTATTATTTGGTCTGTAAGGTGAAAAGCC
>JAJBTC010000185.1 GCA_020861095.1 Bacteroides sp. | reverse complement strand
ATAGTTCCATTAGAACTATTAGACGGTAGTTTTACATGGAAAATTAAAAATAATCTCTATTTTTGCTCACACCAATATAATACGGAAAACACGACATGACTAAAAATTACAATGACCTGGGGATTGAATTCAAGTATTTGATAGTAAATGACATGGATCGAAAATTTGGTCTCTGTGTAAATACGGTGGGCTTCCAGTCTATTAAACCCAACTCTCCTTATCCTCTGAAAGATCATCCGACCGGATATTTTTTCAATGCGAAGAAAGGCCGTATTCTTCGTGAATACCAACTTGTATACATCACCAAAGGGCGGGGACTGTTTACTTCTGAGACCACTCCCGAAAAGCAGGTGTGCAAAGGCCGGCTGATGATGCTTTTTCCAGGACAATGGCACACTTATTATCCGTTTATGCAGACAGGATGGAATGAGTATTATATTGGATTTGAGGGAACTATCATTGATCATATCATCAAGGGTTCTTTCCTGACCAAAGAAAACCAGATACTTGAAGTGGGGTTGAATGAAGAACTTGTCAACTTATTCTCCCGGGCGTTGGAGATCGCGGAATCGGGCAAGATATCCGCTCAGCAATATCTGTCAGGGATCGTGCTGCATATGATCGGTATGATTTTATCCATTTCCAAAAACAAAATATACGAAATAGGAGATGTAGACCAGAAGATCGAGCAGGCGAAGATCATTATGAATGAAAATGTATTCAAGAATATAGATCCGAAAGAACTGGCCATGAAACTCAACATCAGCTATTCCTGGTTCCGTAAAGTATTCAAAGACTATACAGGCTATGCCCCGGCCAAATATTTTCAGGAATTGAAATTACGCAAAGCCAAGCAACTGCTGGTAGGGACTTCGCATTCGGTGAAAGAGATTTCTTTTATGTTGGGCTATAAATCTACCGAACACTTTTTCTCTCTCTTCAAAAAACGTACAGGCTTTACTCCACTCGAATACCGGTCTTACGGCCGGGAAACTCACGCCGAGGAAGAAGAGGTCTGATGCGGCTTTTCGTCGACCAACGAAAAGATCAAAATGATTAATAGAAAATCAAATGAGTTAGTAATCAAATTATTAACTCTGTGGTTTTTATGCCCGGATCAGAACTTTCCTTCATATTAGATCAAATACGAAAGTGTTTCAATCAAAAAAAATATCTCCTTGCTGGTTCAGACTTTCTACTTTTGTTGCATAACCTCACATCCACAGATACAATCACATTGTTAAGCTTGAATTTATTTATTAATCATTATATATTAATAATCTATGAGAATCTTACACAAAAATCTATGCTTATTGATAGTCATGCTGTTAGGCTGTCCGATAAGTATGTTAGCACAGAACAAAACAATTACTGGTACGGTAAGAGATGCAATGGATGTTGTCATTGGAGCTTCTGTTTCAGTGAAAGGAAGTTCTAATGGAACTATTACCGATATGGACGGTAACTATTCACTGACAGTGTCTCCTGCCGATAAGGAGCTCACATTCTCCTTTGTTGGGTATGATACCCAGACGGTCACGATTGGCAACCAGACGCGTATTGATGTCACTTTGAGGGAGTCTTCTCACATGCTGGACGAAGTGGTAGCAATTGGGTATGCCAAAGTAAAGCGCAGAGACCTGACGGGCTCTTCCGTTTCAGTAGGTGCCGATGAACTGCGTATGTCTCCGGTAACTACTGCCGCGCAGGCATTGACCGGTAAAGCAGCCGGGGTGCAGATCGTTACGGCCAGTGGTGCTCCCGGCGCCGATATCTACATCACTGTGCGCGGTGGGACTTCCATTACCCAGGGTACCGATCCGCTGTATGTCGTAGACGGTTTCCAAATGGAGGATGGCCTGCAAAACGTAGACATCAACGATATAGAAAGCATTGATGTGATGAAGGATGCTTCTGCCACAGCGATTTACGGGGCACGTGGTTCCAACGGGGTGATCCTGATCACCACCAAATCCGGTAAATCCGGAAAGACCGAAGTTTCCTACAATGGATTTGTCAGTTTCGACAGGCTGGGAAAGAAACTCAATCTGCTGGGTGTAGAGGATTATGTAAAATACCAGTACGAGTTTCAGTCTCTTCGTGGCGGACAGAATGAGTTTGCCAACCTGTTTGGCGGTGATGTGAATGACCCTGATTTCTATACCGGGGCTTATAGCCGTATTGAGCAGGAATATGGCAACCGCGCGGGGATCGACTGGCAGGATCTGGTGTTTGGCCATACCGGAGTGACCCAGAACCACAATGTAAACGTGAGTGGAGGTAGTGACAAGACCCGATATATTTTCAGTTACAACTATACCGGACAGGACGGGATCATGGAGCGGTCGGGATACCAGCGCAACAGCATCCGTACAAAGATCAATCACGAACTCTGGAAAGGCGTGCGTTTCGATTTCTCTTCCAATCTTCAGAGGACCCAATTAGACGGAGGCGGTTCCTTAGGGGGTAAGCTCAAGCAGACGATCCTCCAACCCGTCACCGGGGGTATCCGCTGGACCAATGAACAGATGATCGGTGCCGACGTGGGTACCGAACTCTCCGATATCATGGGAGATCCCAACTACGATGCCAACAACCCGTTACTGGACAACCTGGCTATTACCGACAAGAAATACACCCGTATGGCTACAGTGAATGTCGGATTGGAAATAGATATCCTGAAAGACCTTACCTTCCGCACCTCCGGAAGTTACCTCTGGCAGCAGGTACGCCACGACTATTGGGACGACGGCTCTACCAAGCAGGCGAAATCCAACGATAGCCCCTATGGATACGGCTACAGGAACAACAGTGAGAAATACTCCTGGCAGGTGACCAATACCCTGAACTATGCGTTCAGTCTGGCCGATATACACCGCTTTACTGTACTGGTGGGACAAGAGACCTACTACAGGGGACCACGAAATTAGACAATGAGTATCGTAAGTTCTCCGACGGAAATTTCGGGCTCAATGATGTGAAGATGGGTACGCCTTATTCCCGCGCGTCGGACAAGACAAGGATGGGACTGGTATCCGTATTCGGTCGTCTTTTCTACAACCTGAAAGACCGTTACCTCTTCACCGGTACACTCCGGGGCGACGGCTCTTCGAAATTTGCCCGGGGCAACCAGTGGGGCTACTTCCCCTCTGCTTCCGTGGCCTGGCGTCTCTCCGAAGAGGCTTTTATGGAACGCGCGGATTTTGTGAACAACCTGAAAGTACGTATCGGTTACGGTGCTTCCGGTAACAACAACATCACAGACAATATGTACGCTACTACCTACGGTTCAAGTGTATATGGATACAACGGAAGCGAATACATTACCTATGTACCGGGTACTACCCTGGGAAATCCGGACCTGAAGTGGGAAAAGACCACGACCACCAACGTGGGAGTAGATGCTTCGCTGTTCAGCAACCGGCTCAACTTCTCGGTAGACTGGTACAACAATGAATCCGACAACCTGTTGGTATCCAACAAAATCCCTACTTCCACCGGATATTCTACACAGATCCAGAATTTAGGTTCTATCCGCAACCGCGGGGTAGAGATCGTAGTGAATACACTGAACGTACGCACCAAAAGCTTTACCTGGTCTACCGATTTCAACATTGCTTTCAACCGCTCCAAAGTATTAGATCTGTACAGAGACGATGAGATAGACAGCTGGATACAGGACTACGAGAGCAGAATGGGATATAAGATCGAGGTTGGAAAACCCCTGGGACAATTCTACGGATTGCAGTATGACGGGATCTATCAGACTACAGACTTCACCCAGAATGCCGATGGCTCCTATACACTGAAGGAAGGTATACCCTACCTGAAAGGAACAGTCCGCGATAATGTGCGGCCGGGAGATGTCAAATACAAAGATGTGGCCGGAGAGGTAGATGACAACGGACGTCCTGTATATTCCGTCAACGACCGTACCGTGATCGGAAACGCACAGCCCAAGTTCACCGGTGGTATGAACAACACCTTTACTTATAAAGGTTTCGACCTGAGTATCTTTATGAATTTTGCCTATGGCAATAAGGTATTCAACATGAGTACACAGCGTTTTATCGGTCCGTATATGGCCAACCAGAACACGCTGGCCAAGATGAAAGACCGCTTTACACTGATCGACCCTGCTACCGGGAAAGAGACTACCGACCTGGATCGCCTGGCCGCTCTGAATCCCGACCAGGAGAGCAAAGACAAAGTATGGAACATCTCTTCCAACAACAAGAACGCCATCAGTGACCACAGCAGTTATTACATTGAGAACGGTTCTTTCCTGCGTCTGAACACGATCACCCTCGGATATACCCTGCCTAAAAAGCTGGTACAGCGTGCCAGGATCAGTTCTGTACGCGTATACGGTACGCTGAACAATATCTATACATTCACCAGCTATTCCGGATACGATCCGGAGGTTTCGATCAGCAAATCCTCGGATTCGGCTACTACCAGCAGCTCCCTCACGCCGGGGATCGACAACTCCTCTTTCCCACGTGCCAAAAGCTGGGTATTGGGTATCAACTTAACATTATAATCAGAAATACATTTATGAAAAAGAGTATATATATAATAGGTATTGCCGCTCTGGCAGTGGCATTCGCCTCTTGCGAAGACTGGCTGGATATGCCTTCAGAATCCAAAGCAGACAGTGCCTCGATCTTTACGACCATCAGCCGGGCCGAGATGACTGTGGTAGGAGCCTACCCCAGTCTGTTTACACAGGAACTGGGCTATCAGTTGCTGATGGGGACAGACGAATCGAGTTCCACAGAGACCAATTCCAAGTATTATGTATCCAACTACGACTATACTGCTCTGACAAGTATGCTGAATGGCACTTATACCGGGATGTATAAAGCCATTGAATATGCCAATGTATGCATCAAGAATCTACCTTCGCTGACAGCAGAGAATGAAAGTGAAGAAAAGAAGATCAACTCACTGATGGGAGAAGCGCTGGCGATCCGTGCCTATGCCTACTGGAACCTGGTTCGTTTTTACGGAGATGTGCCCTATTCGGATGTTCCTACTGCGGATCTGACCACTTTCTCTTCTTCCCGGGTATCCCGGGATACGATCTGGGACCGCTGTGTGGCCGACCTGCAACAGGCCGTGGAACTCCTGCCCTGGCAAAGTGAGAACATGGTAGCTACCCCGGAACGTTTCACCAAAAATGCGGCCTATGGTATTCTGGCCCGGGTGGCGCTGTATGCGGCCGGACATTCGTTGCGGTGGGATCTCTCTACCACACCTTACAATGCCAGTACACTGAAAATTGCCCAGCGGGAAGACCAGGCCCGTATCAGGGAACTGTACCAGATCGCCGCGGATGCCTGTAAAGCCGTGATGGATCAAGGAGAAAATACGTTGCTGAGTAACTACGATCAGGTATTCCGCGATTTGTGCGAGCAGGAATATAACAACGAGACGATGCTGGAATACGGTACATACGGACCGAATGCTCCGGATGTACGCACGGCGTATGTAAATACCATCCCGACCAGCGGAACGCCTGCTACTTTCGGAAAAGGAGGAGCCCAGATGATCTCCATGCCTACGTTCTATTTCGAATTTGACGAGGGAGACCAGCGGCGCGATGTCTCTATCTGTAACTACGCGATCCTGGGTGACGATTCGTACCAGATGAATACCTGGATCGGACATGGAGTGGGTAAGTACCGCATCAACTGGCTGAAAGAGAAAGGTCCGTCCGATGCCCGCAAGAATGTGAACTTCCCGTTGCTCCGATATGCGGATGTGTTGCTGATGTATGCCGAGGCGTTGAACGAACTTCACAACGGGCCCACTCCGGAAGCAGCAAAAGCGTATGAGCAGGTACGTCTGCGCGCTTTCAAAAACGATGCTGCTAAGATCGGCACCACTCCGACAGCCTATCAGGAGTTCAGAGACGCGATCATTCAGGAACGTAAACTGGAACTTTCCAACGAATCGCTGCGTAAGAGTGACCTGGCACGCTGGGGCATCCTGGTAGATCACCTGACCGCGGAGAAAGAAAAACTGTATCAGCTGGCGGGTCGCGAAGGACGCTATGCCAACGTGGATGTGTACTGGGCCTATAAAGATAATGGGAAAGCTGTGTTCAGAGATCCTACGATCGCTCTTCCTTATATTGCTATGAGCGACGCTGATATCGCTTCGTTGGGGCTGACCGCGGAAGAAGAAACGACCTTGAATACATTGAACGCTTCCAGTCGGGGCGTGTTGGAAAAGACTTTCTATGAAGGCAATGACGGCAATGTCTACTTTACCCGCGCTACCGTACCCGCAGGGGTGGATGTAGAGGAAGTTACCTATACCATCCTGAATATGTTTGGCTGTCATTCCGTGAAGCAGAAGGGCGGATTGTCCATCGTGGATGTGGAAGGACTTGCCAGCAAAAACACCTGGATCACGGAGATGTTCTACGGAATGGAAAAGAATAAGGTAGAGATCCTGCCTTTCAATACGACCAGTATCATTGATGTGAATCCGGGACTGACCGATCAGCAGCATCCGGCTTACTAAAAAGTTTTTAGCGGAGTGGTCAGGCTCCGGTCTGCAAGGAAGAGGCTTTCCGTAGGGGGAGCCTCTTTTTCGTTTGAGTAAGTCCATGATTGTAAAATAAAATCACTGTCTTGTCATCCCTTGTAGAGACGCACGGCGTGCGTCTCCGCGATTTACGTTTCTGCGATTTACGTGGTGAACAGGCAGTTATCTTCTGTATATTCTCCTTCACTTTTATAAGATATTTTCCCATTCGGCACGCTGAGACGCACGCCGTGCGTCTCTACAGGTTTGCATATTACGTATGTATATTTACCGCACAGGAGGATAAAAGTATATAGGGATGGAGTTACGCGGAAAAGTTGATTACGTATCCTTGCTGTAGGTTCAATCGTAAATCTCTTTGCGTGTACGATTTACCATTTGCTTAAACAACGATCCGGCTTCTGCCACATTTCCTTCTTTCTTTTGTTCCATAAACATCATTTCCACCAGTCAAACTATCACTGCGGAAAGCGATGGAATGCTTTATTCTCTGTTATTTTGTGGATATGAACCCATCTTACCGGATATGAAACACCTGATCTCTCTGCTTTTTTGTATATTCACTACATCTGTCTGGGGGCAGCACACCCAGATCCGGTACCTTTCGGGAACCGGTCTGGGAAATACGGTGACGTGGGATTTCTATTGTTCCCAGGGATACCAGAGTGGAGAGTGGGGCACCATTGAAGTCCCTTCCCAGTGGGAATTGCAGGGATATGGAGAATATACCTATGGACGCTGGTACAAAGAACCCGGTGCCAAAAATCCCAGTATGGAGGAAGGGATCTATCGTTGTCGGTTCCAGGTTCCCGCGGAGTGGGAAGGGCAACAGATAGAGATTGTCTTTGACGGAGTCATGACAGACACGAAAGTCCTGGTAAATGGTATACAGGCCGGAGAGATCCATCAGGGAGGGTTCTACCGGTTTTCCTACGATATAACCTCTCTGGTCCGGATGAGTGTTGATAACGAACTGGAGGTGCAGGTCTCCAAACATTCTGCCAACCGTACCGTGAACGCGGCGGAGCGGCGGGCAGACTGGTGGCTTTTCGGCGGGATCTATCGCCCGGTATGGTTGCGGGCACTTCCTCCGGTCCATATTACCCGGGTGGCTACGGACGCGGCGGCAGACGGAACGTTGATAACGGAGTTGCATCTGTTCGGTGCACAGGCGGGGTATCAGCTTACCACCACTCTTTTTTCAGATCGGGAAGATCATACCTATCCCTCACAATATTATATACTTTCTGATACCGGTTTTGTACAGCAAGTTACTACGCGATGGCCGGAAATCCATCCCTGGACGCCGGAAACCCCTCATCTCTACCGCGTGCGCTGGGAACTGGCAGACGAAACAGGCAGGCTGCTGCACATCCACGAAGAGCGGATCGGCTTCCGTACGGTGGAATTCCGTCCACGGGATGGTATCTATGTCAATGGAACGAAAGTGGTCATGAAGGGTATCAACCGCCATTCTTTTCATCCGGACGGTGGGCGTACGACCAACGAGCAGATCAGTATAGAAGATGTAAAGTTGATGAAAGAGATGAATATGAATGCGGTGCGCTTCCATTATCCGCCCGACACACATTTTCTGGAGGCTTGTGACTCGATGGGGCTTTTTGTGATCAACGAACTGGCCGGCTGGCAGAATAGCTACGATACAGATACCGGAAGCAGACTCCTTCGGGAAATGGTCTGCCGCGATGTCAATCATCCATGCGTCATTCTGTGGAGCAACGGGAATGAAGGCGGGTGGAATACGGCGCTGGACACTCTTTTTCATGTCTATGATCCGCAGAAACGCCATGTAATCCATCCCTGGGCTGATTTTGACGGACTGGATACCCACCACTATCCGGCTTTTCTGACGGGGACAGGACGGTTTACCAACGGCTATAAAGTATTTATGCCTACCGAGTTTATGCATGGGCAGTACGATCAGGGGCACGGTGCCGGACTGGAAGATTTCTGGGAACGCTATACCGCCCATCCGCTTTTCGCGGGCGGTTTCCTGTGGGATTTCAGCGACAATGCCGTGCAGCGTACGGATAAAGGAGGCATACTGGATAGCGAACGTTTCAATGCGCCGGACGGTATCCTGGGGCCTTACCGGGAGAAGGAGGCTAGCTACTATACCGTGCGGGATATCTGGTCGCCCATACAGATCCGGCCTTTCTATATCACCCCTTCGTTCCGGGGAGAGATCTTCGTGACCAACGACTGGCTGTATACCAATCTGCGGGAGTGCCGGATGGAGTATCGGCTCTATCGCTGTCCTTCGCCTTTGCTGGGAGGAGACAGGGAAAGGATCGGCTCCGGTGCTGTTCCCATGCCCGCTTTGTGTCCCGGTGAAACCGGGCGTGTACAGATGCAACTGCCGGAAAACTTTATGCAGGCAGATGTCCTGGAGATCGAAGGGTATGGTCCGGACGGCCATAGCGTGTTCCTGCGCAGTTATCCCATACGTTATGCCCATGAATATCTGGAAAGGCAACGGGAACGCCTGGTGGTGAAAGGAGAGGTTCCCCGGATCGTACGAACAGATTCTTTGCTCACGTTGCGAAACAAACATACAGCCGTCTCTTTCCGCCGTTGCGATGGAACTATTCAACGTATTACACGGGATGGAGGACGCACGGAAATTCCTTTTACCGATGGTCCGGTGGCTGTGGGTATGAAGATGAAGATCCGGGAGATCAGTGCGCGTGAAGAAGCAGATCGGGCAGTTCTGTGTGTACGTTATACCGGCGGTGTAGATTCCATTGTCTGGACAATGAATAAGGAGGGTTTGCTGGCTATGGATGCCGTCTTGCTCAACCGGGCTTCCGGTGGCGGAGGCTTCGACGATGCCTTTATGGACGAAGAGGTCTCTAACCTCGGGCTCACTTTTTCCTATCCGGAAGAATTATGTACAGGAATGCGCTGGATGGGACGGGGGCCGTATCGGGTGTGGAAAAACCGGATACGGGGCATGAATTACGGCATCTGGCAGAAAGATTATAACAATACCATTACCGGTGAATCGTTTGAGTCACTGATCTATCCCGAATTCAAAGGGTATCATGCCAATCTCTACTGGGCTACCCTGGAAAGCGATCAGGCACCTTTCACTATCTATTCGGCCACGGACGGACTCTATTTCCGGGTATTCACCCCACAGGAACCCGCGGGCCGGCAGGAGGGTGTAAACACCATGCCCGACTTCCCGGAAGGCGACCTGTCCTTTTTGCTGGATATACCTGCCATCCGCTGTTTCAAACCCATTTCCCAGCACGGACCCCGTAGTCAGCCGGGAAACATACGTATCAAGAAGGGCGATGAAGGTCTGCGGATCCATCTGGTATTTGACTTTCGCTAATAAATTTTGTCTGCAGAGAAATGGATTTCCTGTAGAGACGCAAGGCTTGCGTCTCCGCCGTGTACGTCCAATAAAACGTCTCTGTGGTGTAGATATATTTAAAAGGCATCCATGTCCGCTACATAGGTTATGTATTCCCATTCGGCACGCTGAGACGCAAGCCTTGCGTCTCTACATGAGGCCGCTAGTATGTATGGAAATCCATTATCTGATAAACACAAAACCACCAATCACATAAACCATGAAAAGAAAACTATTATTCCTGTTTACTCTCTTTCTGCTGCTGGCCTCTTGCCGGCAGGAATCTTCCGTTGTACCCATTGCTTTCCCCGGTGCCGAAGGGTATGGAAAATATACTGTCGGAGGGCGTGGAGGCCGGGTGATCAAAGTGACCAATCTGAACGACTCCGGCCCCGGCAGCCTGCGGGATGCTGTAGAGCAGACCGGCCCCCGTATCGTGGTCTTTGATGTGGACGGTACGATCGAACTACAATCTGCCTTACGCATCGATAACGACAGCATAACCATTGCCGGACAGACTGCCCCGGGAGAAGGCATCTGCCTGAAAGATTATCCGCTGATCGTGAATGCCAGCGAGGTCATTGTCCGTTACCTGCGTTCCCGGCTGGGAGACAGATTCCAGTTGGATAGCGATGCGATAGGGGGAGGGCGGTACGAGCAAAAAAATGTGATCCTGGATCATCTCTCTGCCAGCTGGTCCATTGATGAATGCCTCTCTATTTATAAAACAGAGAATCTGACCGTGCAGTGGTGTCTGGTGTCACACAGCCTCAACCAGTCCCTGCATACCAAAGGGAGCCACGGGTTCGGAGGTATCTGGGGAGGATATAAAGCTACTTTTCACCACAACCTGCTCGCCCATCATGCCAGCCGGAATCCCCGTTTTTCTTCGGTAGAGCAAACAAAAATGGTCGATTACCGCAACAATGTAGTCTATAACTGGGATTTTAAAACTGCCTACGGAGGGGGGCGATACGGAGAGATCAATATGGTCAATAACTATTATAAACCCGGTCCTGCTTCGAAGCATACCCGTCTGTTGGATGTAGCGGAAGATGGAACCGGCAAGTATTATCTTTCCGGGAACGTGATGGAGGGAGATGAAAAGGCCTGCCGCGACAACTGGTCCGCTGTGGGGGGAAAGGATCCGCTGGCCGGTAGGGTAGAGGAGCCTTTTGCCTATGAACCTATTCCGGAAGAGTCGGCACAGGAGGCTTATGAAAGCGTATTGGCCAGAGTGGGTTGCAGCCTGCGACCGGATAGTTACGATGCTAAAGTGATAGAAGAAGTGCGCCGCGGTACAGCCGGTGCGGGAGATAAAGGCATCATCAATACCCCTTCCGATGTAGGCGGGTGGCCGCTGCTTCGTAGCGGTACGCCGTTGCCGGATAGCGATGGAGACGGCATACCCGATGCCTGGGAACTGGCAAACGGATTGGACCCGAATGATCCTTCCGATGCCTCTGTTTGCTCCCTGCATCCTTTTTATACCCATATAGAAATGTATATCCATTCTCTGGTCGCGGACAAATAATACAGGATTTATGCCATTCCAAACAGGCACAACCTGCTTGCTATCACTTATCTTTGTAGAAGATAGGATACGCCTCAGTATAACGGATGTAAACTTGGCTCTGAGTTCGGCTTTCCCTATTTTTGTATCATCAATTAATCTGTGTATCTAATCAACTCAATGAACTACCATGAAGAAGATAATCTATTCCCTATGGGCATTTGCATGTGTAGCGTGTGGCAGCAACGACCGCGTGCCGATCGATCGCGAAGCCCTGGTCCATCGCAACAATCCGCGTGTCACGACCTTTGACTCCCTGGCTTCCCTTTCCGTAGGGAACGGACGTTTTGCCATGACCGTAGATGCTACCGGACTCCAGACTTTCCCCGAACGTTACTCCCTGGGTGTACCTCTGGGTACGCAGAGCCAATGGGGCTGGCACAGTTTTACCAATCCGCAGAACTACCGTCCCGAAGAGACCCTGAAGGATTATGATTTCGGTCGCGGAAAGCCGGAACCCTATGCCGTACAGTTCAACGAACCGGGACGTTCGCAGGCCGCTGCCGACTGGTACCGGGTCAATCCGCATCGCCTGCACCTCGGTAGTGTAGGACTGGAACTTCCCGGAGATCCTGCTCCTTCGGCACTCACGGATGTCGATCAGCAATTAGACCTCTGGGAAGGAGTGATCCGAAGCCGTTTTCAATGGGAAGGCCATTCGTATCAGGTAGAGACTGTGTGTCATCCGGAGGCAGATCTGATCGCTTCCCGTTTGCGTGCTGATGTGCCACCGGCGGTTAAGCTGCGTTTTGCCTATCCGACCGGAGGACATTGCGACGATGCCTGCGACTGGAATGCCAACGAGAAACACACGACTACCTTAGTAAGCCGGGAAGGACAGTCTGCCGTACTGAAACGTCAGCTCGATGAAACCACCTATTATGTAACCCTTCGCTGGAAGGGAGATGCCTGTCTGGCAGAGAAAGAAAAGAATTATTTTGTATTGACACCCGCGGGCAATGAGTTGGATTTCACCTGTGCGTTCACCCCGGACGCTCCGTCGGCAGCGATTGCTTCCGCCGAAGAGACTCTGACTGCCTCTGCCCATCACTGGTCTGCTTTCTGGAAAGACGGAGCAGCAGTAGATTTCTCGGAATGTACCGATCCGCGCGCGGCCGAACTGGAACGCCGGGTGGTACTCAGCCAGTATCTATTGGCTATACAATGTGCCGGAGATACCCCACCGCAGGAGACAGGGCTGACGTATAACTCCTGGTTTGGCAAATTCCACCTCGAAATGATCTGGTGGCACCAGGCACACTTTGCTTTGTGGAACCGTGCCCATCTGCTCGACCAGACCCTGGGTTGGTACGAAACCGTAGAACCCATCGCCCGCGAGATTGCTTCCCGGCAGGGATTCGAAGGGATCCGCTGGATGAAAATGACCGATCCCAGTGGTATGGAAGCACCTTCCAAAGTAGGTAGTTTCCTGATCTGGCAGCAACCCCACCTGATCTACCTGGCAGAGCTGGTCTATCGGGCCAACCCCAGCGAAGAGGTGATCCGGAAATACAACCCGCTGATCCAGGAAACAGCGAAGTTCATGTACTCTTTTGCTACCTACGACGAACTGGAAGGACGCTTTGTATTGAAAGGAGCCATTCCCGCCCAGGAGACCCTGCGCGCGGCTGAAACCGTGAACCCGCCTTTCGAACTCTCTTACTGGCACTTTGCCATGCAGACCGCCCAGAAATGGCGCGAACGTGCCGGGGAACAGCGCAACCTGCAATGGGACGAAATGATAGACAAACTCTCTCCGCTGGCCTACAACGAAGACGGATTGTACCTGGCGGCAGAGACAGCGGCAGACACTTACAAGGATATACGTTATACTTCCGATCACATGGCGGTACTGGGTGCGGTGGGTATCCTGCCGATGTGCAAGCTGATCCGTCAGGACTATATGACCAATACCCTTCACTGGGTATGGGACCACTGGAACTGGGGCAAGACCTGGGGCTGGGACTATCCGATGACCGCTATGAATGCCGCCCGCCTGGGTGAGCCGGAAAAGGCAGTGGGTGCCCTGCTGATGGAAAAGCGAACCAACACCTATCTGGTGAGCGGACACAACTATCAGGACGGTCGTCTGCGTCTTTACCTGCCGGGCAACGGCGGTTTGCTGACCGCGGTCGCCATGATGTGTGCCGGTTGGGACGGTTGCGAGACAGAAAATCCCGGATTCCCGAAAGACGGTACATGGAAGGTACGCTGGGAAGGATTGAACCCCATGCCCTAACCCCCGGATACCGAAGTCTATGATGCGATACATACTTTTTTGCCTGGCGGCACTTTTCAGTGCCGCTCTCTTCTCCCGGATACAGGCACAGCCGCTGCCTTCTCTCAACGACAACCAGCGAGGGGCCGAACGTACACTGCGCTATACGCCCGATGGAGAAGATTTCGTGATTGTCAATGGCGACCGCAAATTCAACCGCGCCTTGTATGGGACCCATGAAGCCTCCCGGGTGGAGACCGGTGATGTGCCGGAGTTTGCCCTGTACCTGCCCCGTATGGGAGGGAATCTCTCTTTCGGGCTGGTGTGTGGCCAGGACTCCATCCCATTGAATGAGGCTTCCCGGATAGAGAGCCGCTACCGGGCGGGCAGCCGCATCTACACCATAGAAGATCCCTTGTTGCAGGGAGGCAGGCTGGTCCTGACTGCGCTGGCATTGGCCGACAAGGACGGAGGCATCTGGCAGATCCGTTCGGAACATATGCCGGCAGGTACCCGGCTGACCTGGAGATTCGGTGGAGCCTCAGACAAACGGTTCAGCCGCGAAGGAGATATGGGAGTAGATCCGCCGGATAGTTTCGACCTGAAACCCGAATACTGTCGGGGCAACGAATATATCCTGTCCGGAAATACGTTTTCCCTGCGCTTCGGACAGCTATCCAAAACAGGAGCACGTACATTATATGGCTCCTTCCCCGAAGATGCCCGGCTCGGAACCGATGATCTGCCTATACTTTATGGAACTGTACCGCTCAGCGGAACACAGTATCTCGCTTTGTCTCTGGACCCTGCGATCTGCACCCTTTCGCTGGCAGAGGAATTTTCCCGGGCCGAAGAGAGCCGTCGCGCGCTTGCCGCACAGATCCGTTTTCATACGCCCGATCCCTGGTTCAATCCGCTGGGCGGAGCATTGGCTGTAGCCGCCGATGGTATCTGGGACGGTCAGGTGTGGCTACACGGCGCGGTCGGTTGGCGCATGCCGCTCAGTGGCTGGCGCGCGGCCTATGCCGGAGACGCGCTGGGGTGGCACCACCGTGCCCGGAAGCATTTCAATGCCTACGCCGCCAGCCAGGTGACCGAAGTGCCTCAGACTGTTTCCCATCCGGCACAGGACCCGGAGATGAACCTGGCCCGTTCGGAAAAGCGATGGGGGACTCCCCAATACAGCAACGGATACATCTGCCGCAATCCCTATCGCAACGACCAGATGCACCACTACGATATGAATCTGTGCTACATCGACGAACTGCTGTGGCACCTCAACTGGACGGGTGATCTGGAGTATGCCCGGCAGATGTGGCCGGTGATCACCCGGCATCTGGAATGGGAAAAACGCAATTATGATCCCGATGATGACGGCCTGTATGATGCCTATGCCTGTATCTGGGCCAGTGACGCGCTCTATTACAACAGCGGAGCCGTAACCCACTCTACCGCTTACAACTACCGTGCCCATAAGATGGCCGCGCTGATCGCCGGAAAGATCGGTGAAGATCCGGAACCCTACCGCCGCGAAGCAGAAAAGATACGGAAAGCCCTGAACCACCGTCTCTGGATGGCCGACCGGGGACACTGGGCAGAGTACCAGGATTTCCTGGGACATCAGCGTCTGCATCCGGATGCAGGTCTGTGGACCATCTATCATGCGATAGACGGAGAAACAGCCGATCCTTTCCAGGCCTGGCAGGCCACCCGGTACGTGGATACGGAAATCCCGCATATTCCCGTACGCGCGGCAGGACTGCCCGATGAGGGGTATGCCACCGTCTCTACGACCAACTGGCTGCCCTATGCCTGGAGTGTGAACAATGTGGCCTTTGCCGAGGTGATGCACACGGCTCTTGCCTATTTCCAGGCCGGACGCAGGGAAGAGGGATTCCACCTGCTCAAAAGTTCCGTGCTCGATGGGATGTACCTGGGAGGCAGCCCTGGTAACTTCGGACAGATCAGCTTCTACGATGCTGCCCGGGGAGAGTGCTATCGCGACTTTGGCGATCCCATCGGAGTGGCTTCGCGGGTATGTATCCAGGGATTGTTTGGCATCCTGCCCGATGCGCTAAACGAAACACTGGTGGTACGTCCCGGCTTCCCGGCTTCCTGGCCTTTCGCCGAACTGGAAACTCCGGATGTCTCTTTTACGTACAACAGGCAGGAGGAGAGTGTACAGACAACCGAACATTATACCCTTGCGCATCAGCTACCCACTGTCCGAAGAGTAGTGCTGGAAGTGCCCGCGAGAAAAAGCAAACTGGCAGGCATCACCCATTCGGGCAATTATCTCGCCTGGCAGCAACTCCCTTATGCGATCGGTGAACCCGTGATACGTCTGGAAGCACTGCTCTCTCCACAAGATACTGCTTCTTTCACGCTGGAGTGGACAGGAGATCCGCTCCCGCAGGGTAGGGAATATATCTGTATGCGAGGTGAATCTCTTCGGGTCAGTCTGGCAGGGGTAGAGATAGAGCAGGTCTATGATCCGCAGCAGGTATGGACAGAGCGGGAGATACTGCCGCAAGCTGCACAGATATCCGGCCGTGTGGGTGGGCTTCCCGGACACCGTACATTCTTTGTTCAGGTGAGACAGGACGAAATGCGGTGGTGGCTACCTGTGTCGGTAGAGATACACGAACCGGAGCAGGATCTGGTAGCAGATTTCAGCCGGGTACAGTCCACTGCCTGTGAACCTGTGTGTATAGCTCCGCATTTCAATGCTTCGGTCACGGACATCTTCCGGAATACATACCTGGCCCCGCGTTCGCCCTATACCACCCTTCAGTTGCCTGTACAGGGGATAGGAGAATGGTGTCATCCCCAAACAATGGCAGAGATAGACGACAGCGGACTTCGGGCACAGGCCACCCGGGGAGTTTTTCAGACCGGACTGGGAGTGGATTTCTTCTCACCTGCCCAGGGAGATAATATTGTATTTACCTCTTTATGGGACAATTATCCGGATAGCGTCCGTATCCCGCTCTCCGGCAGAGCCTCACACGCCTACCTGATGCTGGCAGGCAGTACCAATCATATGCAATGCCACATGGTCAACGGTAGGGTGAAAGTATACTACACCGACGGCTCCGCAGAAACGTTGTCACTGATCAACCCGGACAACTGGTGCCCCATCGAGCAGGATTTCTTTGTGGATGATCAGGCGTTCTCTTTGCGCCGCCCACGTCCGTACCGGGTACATCTGAAAAGTGGTTTGGTCAGCAACGATCTCGAACAGGATCTGCATATCACAGGGGTCTATGGAAGGACTATTGACGGGGGAGCCGGAGTGTTATTGGATATGTCGTTGGATGTGGAAAAGGAGCTCAGCCATCTGATCCTGGAAACTCTTTCCAACGATGTAGTGATCGGATTGATGGGAGTGACTTTGCAACGATAAAGCAGGTATCCGTTTTTTATAGGTAAAGATTGCTCAGGGTAGTCCATAAATCAGGATCGGATCCACATAAAAGCCTGAAGATCTTCTTTCGTGTATCTCTTTTGCCTGAAAAAGCAGACTTTCTGATAGGGGCAGGAACTGTTTATTCCATCCGGGCAGAAAAAACTTTGGGTTGTGTTTGAAACAGGTCTGCTCTCTCCTTCCCGGAGATAGAATAGATAGGGAAAAAGGTAGAAGGATCACTGTTTGGATAGTTTTTCTAATCCATTGTGTCACAGGGTTGGCAAGACTTTGCCATCGCAATGGCAAAACTTTGCCAATGGTGTGGCAAATTAGTGGCAAAACGATGGCAGTATGGGGCGCGACTCTTGGACAGTTATGATCTGTCCCGGTAATCCGACCACAGTTTATTTACTGTTTGTGATACAGACAATGCAGTAGAATACATGGTATATGGGAGGAAAAGCCTTCCGTGTTTGTACAAGGGTCTACACTATCCATCCGATGCGAATCGGGTGGATATATAATAAAAAAACCGCAATCACAGAACTTGCTGAGATTGCGGCAGATCTGTCGGAATGAGGCGACTCGAACGCCCGACCCCTACGTCCCGAACGTAGTGCGCTACCAACTGCGCTACATTCCGATCATTGCGGTTGCAAAGATACAGTGAATTTTATTTTCAGCAAATATTTTTGCTAAATATTCTGTTTTTTTCTGTCCTCTGTTGCGGTATTAAAAAATATACTTATCTTTGCAACCGCAAAACAGAATGATTGGTGCCATAGCTCAGTTGGTAGAGCAAAGGACTGAAAATCCTTGTGTCCCCGGTTCGATTCCTGGTGGCACCACTGATAAAAAGATCAAAAAACAGAAAACCCCTGAAAGCCAATCACTTTCAGGGGTTTTATTTTCTTTGGAATCTCAAAAAAGAGCAAAATTACACATCTGCGGTGGCGGAATCGGTGACTTTTTTGAGAGACCGAAAAAAGTCACCGGAAGATAGTGCACGTTCTGATTTAACAATCTTGCGTCACACTCCTGGATTTTATTTCCTTAGTGAAAAATCATACCTGCATCCTCTCTTTTATCGCATAGATTGTCAATAAGCTATATAAGACTGAGAAGATCGCCTCTTCCCGGAATGTTATTATCCATCAGTTTGCCAAAGCCTCATTTTCTTTCCGGATACGTACAGTGAGCATACCTATATTAAGCAGCGGGAAAATGACAGCCGTATAATAGAGATGGAAAATCAGCGGGATCAAGGGGATCTCCAGCATAACGATGACGTAATTCGGATGATTGAAATACCGATACACCCCTTTCCGAACCAATGGGCAGCCGGGAATACGATAAATTTTTGTTGTCCAGAACTTACCCAGTGCATGCACAATCCTTATCTTGACAGTGGTCAACCCGAAGAAAAGGAACATCAGGTAAGGATTGTAGTAACTACTTCCGGTAAGTAGATACTCTGCGATCAGTGACACAAAGAACAACGTATGCAAGGCAATCATAAAAGGATAATGGGCTTTTCCATACTCTATCGCTCCGTGTGCCAGCAGCCAACGCTCATGCCGGCGGGGGATCAGCAATTCACCGATCCGCAGCAGGATCAGCAACAGCAGGAACCACCAGAAAACCATACCGTTTACCTCTTCATATCCAACAGTACCATCTCGCTGGAAAAGCCTGGTCCCATTGCCATCATAAGGCTGTAACCGTTTTCATAACCCTCACGGAAAAACCGTTCCAGCACATACAATACCGTGGAACTGGACATATTGCCGTAGCGCGTCATGATTTCTCTGGCTTTGTTCAGGGAATCCGTTCCCATATCCAGCGCCTCTTCATACGCCGCCAGTACTTTTCGTCCCCCCGGATGGAAGATGTAATTTTTTATATCCGCTATCTTCAGTCCCTGTCTGGAAAGGAACTCTGCCACATCTTCACGCACGTTCCGGGAGATAAGGGCCGGAATGGAAGAAGAGAACAAGACTTTAAACCCATTATCCAGAAAATCCCAGCCCATCATTTGCTGTGAATCGTAGTAGAGTTTACTCTCGTTGGCAAGAAAGCGGATCTTGTTTTCAGTATGATTCACACGGTTATCTCCTGCGATCAGACAAGCTGCCACTCCATCTGAAAAGAGACTTGCACCAATGAAGTTACTCTTGCTGAAATCATCCCGCAGAAAAGTAAGAGAGCACAATTCTACGGCCACCAGCAATACCACCGCATCGGGATTGGCTTTGGCCAGTGCGCAGGCTTTGGCATATCCCGAAACTCCGCCGCCACAACCCAGGCCGAAGATCGACATCCGGTTGATGTTCTGGTTCAGCCGCATCTGGTTTACGATCAATGCGTCCACGCTGGGAGTAGCCAGTCCGGTAGTAGAGATAAAAAGGGTGTCAGTCACTTCTTCTTTACCGATCTTTGCCGAAGCCAGGCATTTTTCGATAGCCTTTACCGAATATTCCAATGCAAGCCGGATGTATTCAAGATTCTGTTCCTGAAACGTATGAGGCCGGAGGTAATACGCTAAGGGCTGGCAGAGATTCCTTGTCTGTATCTCTGTGTTATCAAATGCACTTAACATCCTCTCTACCTCGGGAAAGGAAGGCGCAAACAGTGCTTTTGCAAACTGTTTGATCTCTTGCTGATCGGTTTGATAAGGAAAATCAATGGTTGAAACGGAAGCTAATGAAGGCATAACAGTATACGGATTAATTAAAAAATAAAAATAACCTCAGGAGATTACCCCCATATAAACAGTCGTTTCATAAGCTTTGTTTACGATCTTGATTTTCCCGGCAGATATCTTGTTTACCCCCATGATTCCGGAGAGAAACAGTTCCGTTCCTGACACAGAAGAAGTCTACTTTCCCAATTTTCCATAGAGTTATATCCTGTTTACGTCTTTCTAAAGTAAACTGTACCGGGCTCATGAACTTCCGGTGGAGTGAGCGGTAAGTTTGTTTCCTATCAATTAGGTTGAAAAAAAAGACATTTTGCCCCTCTTTGATAGAGAATAGATATTTTATGAGAGAAATTGAACCTCATCTTCATAGATAAGGACGAACTTGCGTTACTAAAGAACCCCTATAGCGATCTGAATGATTGTACCGCAACGCACCCCCAACAAATAAACAGATTACTTAACACACTCAGGTGCAAGCAGTCAGATCGCATAAGGGAATACACAAAATAAATACATTTAAACGACTATTTAGTTCGATATCCAATTTATATATTATGAAAACACGCAACTTATCTCTGCTCTTTATTCTCATCGCACTCCCTGTATATAATCGGGACAAAACGGGATATATGGCTTCGATAAACCGCTCTGTCGGCGAGAAGACTCCCATCTCCTCTTTGGGTAGACAAGTTGTGGAGTATGTTACTTCCCGAAGCAAGTGTATGCCCGCGATCATGGATCCAGATCCTTACAATCGATACACTACGCGTGCTTAAGGCTGGGCGTTGGATAGGAAACAAAAAAATATCTATGATCTGAATACTATAAGTTGTTCACTTATTCATTTTAATTATGGCAATGATGAAAAACAAACGAGATTGGTTTTTCCTGTGTATACTGGCATTCTTTTGTCTTATACCGGAAATAGCCATCGCACAGCCTCTACATGTGGAAGGTGCTGTTAGGGATGAATCCAATGAAACACTCATCGGTGTATCTGTACGGATAAAAGGTACAAATACAGGAACCATTACGGATTATGAGGGACGTTATCTGTTGCAACATATTCCTGAGGGTAGTATCCTGGTGTTTTCCTATATCGGATATAAAGACAAGGAGGTGCAGGTCACTGGCAGAACACTGAATGTGACCATGGAAACCGATAATCAGCAACTCGAAGAGGTTGTTGTGATCGGTTACGGACAACAGAAAAAGGTGACCATCACAGGTGCTGTCTCCAATGTAGGAGGTAAAGAACTGTTGAAGTCTCCCGCAGCATCTCTGGGGAATTCCCTGGCAGGTAAACTGCCCGGCCTGCAGTCTGTTCAGTATTCCGGTATACCGGGGGGGCGACGATCCCGTGATCCGTGTGCGGGGTATAGGCTCTCTGAACAGTGCCGAACCACTGGTATTGGTAGACGGAGTGGAGCGTCCTTTCAGCCAGTTGGACCCCCATGAAGTGGCCGACATCAGTATCCTGAAAGATGCTTCTGCTACCGCTGTGTTTGGGGTACGGGGAGCCAACGGGGTGATCCTGGTGACTACCAGACGTGGGGAAAGTGGTAAGCCGTCGGTTTCCTTCAGCGCACAGGGAGGTATCCAGCAGATTACCAGATTCCTGACACCGGCCAATTCCTACGAATACGCCACGGCTTACAATACGGCACAAATGATGGATGGAGTATCCAGAGAGAACTGGAAGTACAGTGACGAGGCCATCCGCCACTTCAGAGACAGAGATATGTTGATGGTTTACCCCGATACCAACTGGTTCGATTACCTGATGAAAAACCAT
This sequence comes from Bacteroides sp., assembly GCA_020861095.1. Taxonomy (GTDB): domain Bacteria; phylum Bacteroidota; class Bacteroidia; order Bacteroidales; family Bacteroidaceae; genus Bacteroides. Next base: position 18,433 of record JAJBTC010000185.1, on the reverse strand, counting down.
GCGTGGCAAAGCCAGTATAATGTGAATATATCGGGAGGAAGCGATAAGGCAAGATATTTTGTTTCGGTAGGGATGCTGGATCAGGATGGATTGTTTAAAACGTTCGGCCAGGGTTCGGAGGCAAATTTCAAATACCGAAGGTACAACTATCGCGCCAATATGGATCTGACCTTATCCCGGCTCAGTCAGTTGTCGGTCAATGTCGGCGGACGTCTGGAGACCCGTAACAGCATTGGCGGAGGCGAAGGCGGATCAGGTAGCGGCGGTCAGGGAGGGCTGTTTGCCAACGAAGGACTGCTGAACAGCGGTATGCCGATGTCGGGATATGGGCTTGACTCCGAGGGGCGCCGTATTGTGGCCGATCGTAACCTGGTGGGTGACTATACGGTCGATGCGCTGGGACGACTTTACCAACTGGGTTATACGAAACAAAGCAAGAATACGGTGAACTTAGACCTGCAATACCAGTTGAAACTTGATTTTATTACCAAAGGACTGGACTTTAAAGTGAAAGGCTCGTACAACGCAAGCTATACAGCTGAAAAGAACCGGGAACATGGATACGGGTCCGGAATTAAATACAGGGCTACCCTGGCTCCGGGAGAATTTGAAGAAGACGGATCGCCTAAGATCGTGTTGGTGAAAGAAGGGGATTCCTGGCCGTTGCCCTACGGCGAATCCAAGTGGGGCGACAGGAACTGGTATGCCGAAGCCAGCTTCAACTACGCGCGTAAATTCGGCAACCACAATGTAGGCGCCCTGGTGCTTTACAACCAGTCCAAGAGATACTATCCGTGGGATTCGCAAGGATTATATACTTCCATACCTTCGGGGTATGTGGGAACAGTGGGACGTATAACCTATGACTATGCCACCCGTTATCTGGTAGATGTGAACATGGGATACAACAGTTCCGAGAATTTTGCTTCGGGCAGGCGCTACGGCTTCTTTCCTTCCGCTTCTATCGGATGGATCCCTTCTTCCGAAGAGTTCTGGGCACCCGTCAGTACCCTTATTCCTTACCTGAAACTCCGCGTTTCGTTGGGTAGGGTCGGTAACGACAATACAAACAACCTGCGTTTCCTTTATCTGCCGGGTAGCTATGAATATTTCCAGGGAGGTAACGGTGGAGGGTACATCGCAAACAGAACGGCAAATTTCGGGACCGACAACAACACCTGGATGCCGGGTGCCCGCGAGGCTTCGGCAGGGAATCCCTTTGTAACGTGGGAAACAGCTACGAAACAGAACTACGGGGTCGATCTGAAACTGATCAACAGCAAACTGAGTTTCAGCGCCGATTTTTTCTTTGAAGACCGGAAGAATATCCTGGTTTCCAACGAAACCTCTCTGGCTGCCATCACCGGTATGAGTGCAAGTTCCGTGAACTTCGGACGCGTAAAGAACCGGGGGTATGAACTCTCCCTGAGGTGGGACGACAGGATAGGCAATGTGACCTATTCCATTGCACCGGGACTTTCGTTTGCCCGCAATAAAGTGATTGAAATGGCCGAGGTAAAGCAGGATTACGAGTATCTGTACCATACGGGACTACCGGTAGGGCAACCTTTCGGCCGCGAATTCTTCGAACTTTATGAACCGGGAAAAACCGAAGAACGCTACCTGGCCAGATTCGGGACGGAAATGCCCGATCAGGGAGTTGTCATACAGGCAGGTGACTGTGTATATGTGGATCTGAACGGAGACGGAAAAATAGATGCTAACGACCAGCATGCCATTGGATTTACCGATATTCCCGAATACACCGGCTCACTCAATATAAGTCTGAGCTACAAGAATATCGACTTCTCGATGACATGGATCGGTGCAACCCATGTGGACAGGCAACTGGGAGCCTACTATCGTCCGGCATTTGGCACAGGCAACACGTCGATGCTGAATAAATGGATCTATGACAACAGCTGGACGGAGGAAACAGCAGCTACGGCCCGCCTGCCACGCCTTACATTTGTCAATACAAATCACAACATAGAACTGTCGCGGATATGGATGGTAGACGCTTCGTATGTCCGTCTGAAGAATGCAGAAATAGGATATACCTTCAAGATCCCCGGTGTTCCGCAAATAAGCAATGTCCGTATCTATGCTTCGGGGTACAACCTGCTGACCTTTTCGAAGTTTAAAGCCAACGACCCCGAAAGCCGGGGCGGTGAGTGGGGTGAATTTATAAAATACCCGATGACACGTGTATACAATTTTGGGATAAACGTAAACTTTTAATCCATCCGAACCATGAAAACAATAAAAACAATACAAAAAGCGATGAGGCATGCTACTGCAGGAAGCCTGGGCTTGATGATAGGCGTTTGTTCGTTCTTCTCCTGCGTGGACGATATCAATTTCGGCGATAAATTCCTGGAGAAACCGCCCAGTGTAGATGTGAACATCGACTCTATATTCTCGAAAGGAGAAAATGCGAAAGCATTTTTGTGGCACATGTATGGCAGCCTCAACAGTCCTTTTACTTACAACGCGATGATAGGCTACAATCCTCTCGAAGCGTTGACAGACATTACCCACAGCTACAACGACTGGGGACAGGTAAATTACAATTATTATCCGGGTACGCTGACCGAGGCTAACCAGGAAGGATGGGAACCTACCGATAAATTCCCGTTTGCCGGTACCAGTGGTGGTGATAACAGGGTAGGTATCTGGGGCACGATCCGTAAAGGGTGGATCTTTGTAGAAAACATAGACCGTGTACCCGATCTGAGTGATACGGAAAAAAGCCAGCTCCGGGGCGAAGCCTACATCATTATGGCTACCCGCTATTTTGACGCTTTCAGGAATTTCGGTGGCTTGCCGCTTGTAGACCATGTGTATGAAACAGGAGAAGAAGTGGAAGGTGGACGGGCTACGGCAGAAGAAACCGTCCGGTTTATTGACGACTTGCTTCAGCGTGCCATAGATGAACCTGGCTTGCCCTGGAGAGTACAGGACCAGGAGACCTATGCCGGACGCCTGATCAAAGCGGGAGCTGTGGCGTTGAGGGCCAAACTTTATCTGTTTGCCGCTTCGCCCTTGTTCAATGACGACCAACCTTACCGCGAATACACCAAAAGTGAAGAAGGACAAGACCCACTCCACGTGTGGTTTGGCGGAAAGAAAAACGAATACTGGACCAGATGTAGGCAGGCCTGTGAAGAGTTTTTCACCCAGAACACTCAGAACGGAAATTATTTCCAACTCATACAACCCACCTCACACGATGAGGCGGGCTATGCTGCCGCTTACCGGGCCGCCTACTGGTTTCGCGGGAACAGTGAGAAGATCATTGAAGTCCACTCTACATACGACGGCGAAGAATGGGGAGCTTCGGGAGACGCCTGTGGACAGGCACACTTCGGAGGGGCGAATCCGACACTGGAATTTATGGAAATGTTTCCGATGGCCGACGGTAGAAATTATCTGTACAAGGATATTTACGGAACAAACAATCCGGGTAATGTGGACATATTTGTTGACCGTGATCCGCGCCTCTACGAAACACTGGTGGTAACCCGCCAGAACCTCCGGGAACAATATCAGGAGGGTCTGACCAGCATAGAATTATGGAAAGGTGGGAACATCGAACACGCCGGGTTCAACTGGGAATATAACTACCGGTTCCCGACAGGCATGGGGATGTATAAATGGATCCTGGATTTCGGATGGCACTATCCGAGGTGTTACGCATACCTGCGCATGGCGGATATGCACCTGATCTATGCCGAAGCATTGGCAGAGACGGGTAGTCTTCAACTTGCCTGTGACGAGGTGAATAAAGTACGCGCCCGGGTAGGCCTGGGCAAAATCGAGGAGATGAACCGGGAGTTGAATCTGACTACCAACAAGGACAATCTGATTGATGAAATCATGCGCGAACGTGCCTGTGAATTGGGTTATGAAGACGAACGGCTGTATGACATCATTCGTCGGAAAATGATAGACAAGTTTACTTCTCCGTTGCACGAACTGCACACGTGGAGAAAAACGGCCGACGGACAAAAGGATGAAAGAGCCGATACACGGTTACAAGCCGGTGAGACGTGGCCCAACTTTATCTACGAGAAACAACAGATCACCTTTGGCTCACGCAGGTGGTGGACCTCCGGCGGATGGGACAATAAATGGCTGCTTTCGCCACTGCCACGCTCCGAAATAAATAAAGGATACGGCCTGACCCAGAATCCGGGTTGGTAATAAAATGGATAATAGTGTCGGACTTATAATTTAAAAGTATGAATAATAGTCACATGAAAAAAATAGGTTTACTAGTGTCCTTTGTTGCCGTCCTATCGGCCCAGGCACAGGTGGCACTCCACGACAAGACTTTACAGAAAGTAGATCTGGGGTTTGGTGTGGAACAGAGCGAGTTCCTTTCGACTGTTGCGGCAACCACGATCTCGGGAGAGGAATTGCAACAGACATCTGCCATCAGTCTGGCCGATGCGCTTTATGGAAAGTTATTGGGACTGAACGTGTTCCAGAACGGCGGTTTTGTCGGAGATGAAGACAGAGGAGCCACATTAAATATCCGGGGATACCAGACCTGGTCGGAAAAAGACATTCTCATTCTGGTAGATGGGTATGAAAGGCCGATCGACCGTCTGACAGTGGAAGAAGTGGAAAGCGTCACTGTGCTGAAAGATGCGGCGGCGGTAGCCCTGCTGGGACATGAAGCGATCAACGGTGCTATCTTAGTGAAAACCAAAAGAGGACATCTGGGTAAAACACAGATCAAAGTAGGATACAGTCATAAATTCACTTTTGATCCGGAATTTGCCGAAATGCTGAACGGACACGAGTATGTGTCTGCGTTAAATAAGGCCCGCTCCAACGACGGATTGTCGGCTGCATATACCCAACAGGAACTTGATCTTTTTAAATCGGGCACCGACCCTCACTTCTATCCGGATGTGAACTGGAAAGATAAGGCTTTCAAAAACAGAGGGTCGGAAGACCGGGCCAATCTGTCGGTTTTCGGTGGCAACGACAAAGTACGCTACTATACCATGATGGATTACACCGGGAGCAGAGGACTGTTGAAAGATACCAGACAGAAAGATTATGATTCACAGTTGAAATATTCCAAAGCCAATATCCGTTCGAATGTGGATTTCTCCTTGTCGTCTACCACAAAAATGTCGGTAAATGTGTTGGGGATCTTCATGGAAACCAGCCAGCCCAATGATGTGGATGCGAACGGTGCTGCCTGGTATGTTTATAAGACCCCGGCCAGTGCGTTTCCCTATCAGACATCGAGTGGGATATGGGGCGGTAATGAAGCGTATGGCGATGCAAATGTGGCGGCAAAGATCCAGGCTTCCGGATTTATGAAAACTCACCAGCGTCAGTTGTGGGCGGATGCCAGACTGGAGCAGGACCTGAGCTTCTGGGTAAAAGGGCTGAGCGCTTTTGTGAGTGCGGGCTATGACAATGCTTCCATTACTTACGAACACCGCAATAAAGGACATCAGTATGGATACGAATACTATACCGGCGCTATCGGTGACAAAAGTAATGTGCAGGAAGTGATCATGGGTAATAAGGAAGACAAACTGCAGTTCAACCATTATGTACAGAAACAGTGGAGAATTGCGAACAGTGCCGTAGGCTTCCGGTACCATAATTCATTCCGTGAAGATGATAATTTCGCGGCTTCACTGATCTACAGTACCAAAGGAGAAATACGGGACAACCAGGGGAATACCTTCTACCGGGCCAACTGGATGGGAGCTTTCCATTATGATTTTCAGAACAAATACGTAGCCGATCTGGTACTGGCTGCCAACGGTTCCAACCGGAGTTATCCGGCCAAATGGGCGTTCTCCCCTACTTTGTCATTGGCCTACATCTTTACGAATAATCCCGGAGCCGGCCTGCTTACCTATGGAAAGGTAAGAGCGTCGGCAGGTATTCAGCACACCGACTATGTGCCCGCGGCCGGCATATGGCTTTCTGCCTGGGACGGCTCCAATGGATATTTTATCTATGGGAATCAATACAATACGGGTACGGGGGCATTTCTGCGTTCTTTCCCCACCACTGACTTCTCACAGGAGAAAGCCACCAAGTTCAATCTGGGTACGGATCTCCGTTTGTGGAACGCGTTAGATATCACAGCCGACCTGTTTTATCAGCAAAGAAGCCACATCATGCTCGACGCTACGCTGGAAAACTCGTATGTAGTAGGTATACAGTCGGCCTACAACGATGTAGGTGAGGTAGACAGTTACGGTTTCGAATGGGGCGCGAAATTTGCCAGGAAACTGGGCAGAGATCTCTGGCTGAACGCATCCGGTATGCTGACCTGGAGCAGGAACAAGGTTACCCGATATATCGGAGAACCTCCCTATCCTAACGTCGACCCTGTAGGCAAGCGCGTAAATGAAGCCTGGGGACTGGAAGCGAGCGGCTTCTATAAAGATCAGGCCGATATAGACAACAGCTACCGACAGGAGTTCTCGACCGTAAGTCCGGGCGATGTGAAATACAAAGATCAGAACGGAGACGAAGTGATCAATCAGTTTGACTATACCAGTCTGGGCTACGGAATGGATCTTCCCGAACTGAACTATGCCTTTGGTGTAGGACTGGAATACAAAGGATTCGGTTTCAATGCCTTGTTCCAGGGGGCTGGCAATTATATGAAGAACCTGCGTCAGGTAACCGGTGTATGGAATGTACTTGCGGACAACAACAACCTTTCCAGAGAATATTACAACCATTCGTGGGATGTAGCGGGGAATGCCGCGCGCTATCCGCGCTTATCCTCACAAAGTGTTCCCAACAACGAACAGGAAAGTACGATCTGGCTTAAAAAGATCCACTTTCTGAAACTACGTAATTGTGAATTATACTACAAGCTGCCTGTCCGATGGACTCAGAAAATGAATATGACGGGAGTGAAAGTGTTTCTCCAGGGGCAAAATCTCTTATCATTCGATAATGTGGCCGCTATGGATGCGGAAGTTCTCTCTACCGCCTATCCGGTGTTGAAATCAGTAAATGTAGGTTTGTCTTTAACATTCTAATCTTCAAAGAAAAAAGATATGAACAGAAAAAATATATACCCATCGCACTGATGGTACTGTTGTTTGCAGGTTGTGTCGATCTGAGTTACAATGAAGTAAGCACCCGTGATGAAGAATGGACGTACAACAGTCCGATAAACGGTGTCAAAAATCTGGTCTTCGATGTGTATGGACAGATGTTCAACGAATTTAAGTATAATTACAATGGAGCCATCAAAGCCAGTGCCACGGATGAAGCGGACTTTGCGGTTTCTCTGTCCGATATACATAAGTACTATAACGGAGGCTGGACGCCGGCCTATCCGTTTGCAAATACCTGGGAGGTATCTTACCGGGCGATTGCTGAAGTGCATCTCTATCTGGAGAAAATCGATCAGATCAATCTGGACGATTACAAATACGATAGTAGTTATCCGAATATGCTTTTGCAGTTTGAACTGTTCCCTTACGAATTAAGGTTCCTGCGGGCGTACTATTATTTTGAGCTGGCCAGAGCCTATGGAGATGTGCCTCTGGTGACCACTACCCTGACGAATGCCGAAGCGAACCACGTGACACGCACTCCCGTCCAGGATGTATTCCGGTTTATTGTCGAAGAATGTGATGCCATTGCCGAATACCTGCCTTATTCGTATAAAGACGAGCCCAATCAGGAGGTCGGACGTGCCACCCGCGCGGCGGTTCTGGCCCTGAAAGCGCGTACGCTACTATACGCGGCTTCTCCCCTGTTCAATACGGACAACAACAAAGAACGCTGGAAAGAAGCTGCCGCGGCATCCAAAGATCTGCTTGACAGAGCCGGTGAATGGGGAATCTGGTTAAGTTCATATGCCGACTTGTGGGGACACGATGCATTCTACAACAGTGAGTTTATCATGGGGCTGGGCCGGACCGCGGACAACGCGTTTGAAAGAGCCAACTATCCGGTAGGGGTAGAGAACGGGAACTCGGGCAACTGTCCTACGCAATCCTTAGTAGATGCCTACGAATACGCAGACAACGGAGAGACCTTCAGGCAGCGGCATCCCGGTCAGGTGAATATCACCCGGGAAGATCCCTATGAAGGTTTGGACCCGCGATTTGCCCTTACCGTAGTGAAAAACGGGGATCAGTGGCCTACCAATAGCGTGCAACAGATCACTATCCAGAGCTATGCAGGCGGATTCAACGGTTCGCCCAAATACGGCGCTACCCCTACAGGCTACTACCTGAAGAAGTATGTAGATGGGAACTGTATCACCACTTATAACAACGCGACCACCCGCCGCCATACCTGGATCGTGATGCGTCTGGCGGAATTTTATCTGAACTATGCCGAAGCCATGTATAATTATTATGGAGATGCCGATGCCAAAGGTGAATTCGGCATGTCGGCCAACGAAGCCATTAATGTACTTCGCAACCGTCCGGACATCATGATGCCCGAATTTTCGGGAAGTGCCGGTTTTGAAGAACGTTACATGCGCGAACGCATGGTGGAACTTGCCTTTGAAGACCATCGCTTCTGGGATATCCGCAGATGGAAGAAGGGAAAAGAGTTCTTCACGACGATCGAGATTGCGGAATTACAATTGGTTAACGATGAAGTCATCCTCAACAGGAACACCAAGACCCGTCAATGGGATGAAAAATACAACCTGTATCCTATTCCACAATCAGAGATCCAGAAGAACAAGAAGTTGGAGCAAAATCCTGGATGGGGAGTAATATAATCTATGAATTACTTAACGAAACATACGTATGAAAAAAAATAGTTTGATATACCCCATAGCTCTCCTCCTTACCTTCTGTACAGGGGTAGCTGTAAGTTCATGCGAAGACAGCAAGGATGACGCGATGTCCGAAGGACTTTCCATCAAAGTTTTCAGTCCGACGAAAGTGATGGAAGGACAGGAAGTGATGATCACCGGTACCGGTCTGGACGAAGTGACTTCCGTAGAGTTTCCCGGTGAGGTAAGTGTGACGGACATCCGTGTCATCACACACAACGATATCCGTGTGATTGTTCCGGCTGGTATTTCACCGGACGGTGGAGATCTGATCATACACGCAGGTGATCAGTCGGTTACGGCGCGTGTCCCCGTTACTATAGGCAACCCGTCGGTGGCAACCTTGTCTCCGGGCGATAAGGTAGGAATTGGTGCCGAGCTCACCATCACAGGAACCGATATGGAATTCTTTGAAGAAGCGATTTTCCCGGGTACAGAGGGTGATATCAGAGTCGCCGCGATCGATTTTATCCGTAAATCAACCAGTCTGTTGAAGTTGAGAGTACCTGCCGCCATCCGGAGTGGGCGGGCGCAGATACGGTTGGTTACCTGTGCCGGGAATGAAGTATGGCTTCCTGAGCTTCATTTTGTACTGGATGAGAAAGGACCGTTCGAGGGAGAATGGATATGGGCTTCATCCGCATGGGGAAATGGGGCCTATTTAGTAGATAGAATACCAGGTTGGTGGTCCACATCGGCTGGTGAATCCCTGGACGAGTGGGCGCCCGGTGAAGGTGTCGCAGAAGCCAGTATGGTATTTTCCGGTCCTACTCTGATCAAGAAACTCAGTGACGGTACGGAGGTGGAAGGAGAATATGCGGTCGACCTGACGAAAATAAAGAAAGATCCGGATGGGAATGACTGGGCTATCGGTCAACTGGTCACCCGGGATGTAAACGTATTGTGTGGCGTATGGCCCAAAGCCGGTGAGGAGCATGATATATATACGTATGACATCATCGAATTTACGGACGATCGCCTCGTATTGGCTTATGCTCCTGACGGTACAGAAGCGTGGGGTGAGGCATACTTCTGGATCTTTGAGCGTAAGGTGGTCAAGGTTTCCACTTATCCTGCTGATGTGGATCTGATGGAAGGACAGCCGGTCACGCTGGAAGGCATTGACGATATGGAAGATTGGTGGATAGATCCCGATTTCTTTGCCAGTATAGAAGGATCAGATAATAAGTTCACCTTCCAGGCCATGGACGGCAGTTACAGGATATATGCAGATCATACGCTCAATTATTTCGCGGTGGAAGTATTGTCGGGCGGTGAGCCTGCCACACTGAACGATGACGGTACAGGTGCGGTCTGGGTCATTGGCGACGGAATCGGAAAGCCCTCAAATGCTAACAACATAGGCTGGAGCGATAGCAAAGCCATTTGCATGGCTCCCTTGGGTGGCAAAAAATACCGGATCACCTTAGTTGCGGGAGAACAGATAAACACGGATGCAATCAACTTTAAGTTCTTCCACCAGAAGGGTTGGGGTGGTGGGTTCCAGAATAATACCCTGTCTACTTCCAGCAATCTCGTATATATAGGAGAGGGCGACGACAATGGTAACGTGAAACTCCAGCCAAACGTTACGCTGGAAAGCGACACGGCCTATGAATTTGTTGTGGATCTGTCGGGTGGTATTAATAACGCTGTGCTGACGGTTACACAAAAATAAGTTGAAAGCGGTTGTCTAGTGGTAGGATTACGTTGATTATTGTACTACCAGACGCTGGCTGTGACAGGATCAGAGATTATTTATCAGACATCAAAGAAACCCAACTGGCCTTTTATGGATTAGTTGGGTTTTTTGTCGTGTACGTCCATAATATGTTACTCAGTGATGCAGGTTTCCCATGAGGCAGTAGAGGGTTCCTTATTAACTGGATTGCCTGGTATTTTCCCTGATTGGTGCGCGATTTGGCGGTGGTTGTAATAGATGGGGACCTGCTCGGTGGAGTACGGGAAGGTGATAGACAATTTCCCGGAGGGGTTGATGCGTCCGGATAATATGCCTGTAAGTGGAGTACCACCTGCGATGCCCGGTTGCCAGATCTCGAGAATGGCGGTGCTCAGGGGCTCGAGGCGGCAGAGCTCCAACGGGCGACCGCTGGACAGGATCAATACGATGGGTTTGCCTAAGGTATGCAATTCTTTTAACAACTCTTCCTGTATGGAGGGCAGGGCAAGGGTAGAGCGGGGCGCGTTTTCACCGCTTTATTCTCTTTTCTCTCCCAGGTACACCAGCAGTACATCGGCTTCTGCAGAAGAAGCAGGCAAAAGTTGCCCTGGCCTTCCGTTTACAAAGACTGTTGGACGTAGGTCCTTAATCCGGTAAAGTAGTCTACCCGTTCTTTTTCTCCGCTCTGTGAGATCACCGTGGAAGATTGGATCAGAGAGTGTATCCACGACTCCATTTTTTCTACGGTTTTGGCATCGTCCGTATACACATAATTGAGGTAGAATGCCTGGAACATGGCGACTTTTCCATAGTCGCTGGTCACTAAAGTATACCAGTTCTGTATACTGGTATTGGCTATGCAGAAGATTACTTCTTTTTCCGGATCGTGATCATACCCTTTTCTTGCAATCGATTCCAGATCGTTCAGCAGGTCGATGGTCTCTTCTTTCAAAAGGGCCACACTATCTTCTGAGAGCAGTCCGATGATCCGGAAATAATGAATATCTTCTATCAGATCGCGGATGATGTTGTTGCCGAAGATGAAATAGGTTTTCCGGAAATGTGACATCGTTTCCTGATAATCTTCCGCAAACTTGGCAAACCGTTCGCTGTATACCACATCTTCGAATCGGGTATAGCGGCTGGGATCATCGTTCTGAAAGTGCATCCATTTCAGATGATAAAGATTTCGGAGCCCTACATAAGACAGGATCAGTATGTCCGGAAGCATATTACAGGCCAACAGAAAAGAATTGTTGGGAGTGTCGGCCGCTTTTTTATAAATATCAAGCAGGTCGTATTTCAGCTTGAAGTCGGTATCTGTAAGTTTGTCATAGGTGTAATAGCACAATTTCAGTAAAGAGGTCGGTCCGTCCGGGTTGACAATAGCTGCCGCATCCAGAGGTAAAGATGAAAAAAGTATTTCTATCTCTTCCAGCGTGAAAGAGGTGGTATGATCCAGTTTGTCCTGTATATATTTTCTGTTTTGTTTTAATATATTCTGCAATGTTTGGATAAGCACTTCGTTGTCCGGAAAGTGTTGAGTCAACGCAGATGTAAGTTGTGTGTGGATATATCCTTTTTTCATAATGAAGCATACTATTTCGGCGGTAAAGATAATAATTTGCTCCATATAAACGCTTTAATTGTTTTAAAAAGAGCTTTTTGACATCTTTCTTATCTTCGTTTCATTTATTGTATCGCCTTATAAGTATACATAGGAACGTCGTCTCTGTGTTCTTTGGTGTGGTGAGGGGAGGGGGTTTTGTATCTTTTTCTGCAGGCAGCGTACCTGAAATTGGATAGCTGAGCGAACAACAAAAAAGAATATCCGGAATGTCATACCCCCTTTTGTAGGTAATTTCATGGTCTATAGTGAGGGTATAAAATACCCATAAAGAGTGATTGCCACATCTAAAATATTAAAAGAACTTTGCAGTGGGAAAAAAGTGTTAAGCCCTCCCCTATTGATTATACATTATAATCAGGATAAAACCATAAAAATGAACGCAATAAAATTCTACACAACACTTATCGCATTACTGGTCCCTTTGTTCGTTGCCGGACAGGGGCGGGTTAGCCTGCGTGGTACGGTCACAACCACAAATAAAGAGGCTATTGAATATGCTTCTGTTTATCTGAAAAATACCTCCTATGGTACTACTACTGATCTGAAGGGAAAATTTCATATACATGTTACAACTCCGGGTACCTATACGTTGGTAGTATCTACTTTGGGATATCAGACGTATGAGGATAAGATTGATATCAAACCCGGAGAACCGACGAATGTCCATATCCGGCTGAAAGAATCCAATATCGGGTTGGGAGAAGTAGAGGTTGTCGGTTCCATGGTGCAGAAAGTCAATCAAACGGCTTACAATGTCGTTGCTATGGATGCCAAAGCACTTCACAACAGTACACTGGACCTGGCACACGCCCTGGATCGTATATCCGGTATCAAGATCAAAGAGACCGGAGGAGTAGGTTCGGATATGCAACTGATGATGGATGGATTTACAGGCAAACACATTAAGGTCTTTGTAGACGGTGTACCGCAGGAAGGTGTAGGAAGTTCTTTCGGATTGAATAACATACCCGTTAATTACGCGGAACGTATCGAAGTATACAAAGGAGTAGTACCCGTAGGCTTCGGTACCGATGCCATTGGCGGAGTAGTTAATATCATAACCAAAAAGAATCAGAACAAATGGTTCCTGGACGCTTCTTATTCCTACGGATCATTCAATACGCACAAATCGTATGTGAATTTCGGGCAGACGTTTAAAAATGGCCTTACCTACGAGATCAATGCTTTCCAGAATTATTCGGATAATAATTATTATGTGGATACTCCGGTGAAACAATTTCATTCGGATGGAACCACCACTACCAATAAAGACCAGATAGAGCATGTGAAGCGTTTTCATGATACCTATCACAACGAAGCTGTGATAGGTAAAGTGGGTGTTGTCAATAAAAAATGGGCAGACCGTCTGATGTTCGGGCTCACCTATTCAAAAATGTATAAAGACATACAGACCGGTGTTCGTCAGGAGGTCGTTTTTGGTGGAAAGTATCTGAAAGGACATTCTGTGATGCCTTCCCTGGAATACCGGAAACGCGACCTGATAACCAAAGGACTGGATGTAACCCTGACCGCTAATTACAATAAGAATATAACTGAGAATGTGGATACGGCTACCTATGAATACAACTGGCGGGGTGAAAAGAAGAAAGTATCTTCACCAGGTGAGCAAAGTTATCAGCATACCCGTTCGGACAATAACAACTGGAACGGTACTTTTACAGCCAGTTATCGCCTGGGTAGTGCCCACACATTTACTCTTAATCATGTGATCAATGCATTTGAACGTTATAACAAGAGCCTACTCACCAAAGATGCTCCCAGAGATCCTATATCCAAAGAGACACGTAAAAATATTACAGGACTTTCCTATCGGCTGATGCCTTCGGACCATTGGAACTTTTCGGTGTTTGGTAAGTATTATGATCAGTTCATAGCAGGTCCCATGGCTACGACTACTACCAATGACGAGTTCATGCGAATTACCAATTCGGTACATGCAATGGGGTATGGAGTAGCGGGAACTTATTTTATCCTGCCAAGTTTACAGGCAAAGTTCTCGTATGAGAAAGCCTATCGTCTGCCTACCAATGAAGAGATGTTTGGAGATGAGGATATGGAAAGTGGAGATCTGGGTATCAAACCGGAAAACAGTAACAACCTGAATTTCAATTTAAGTTACAATGAAACATTCGGAAAGCATGCTGTGTATGTGGAAGGTGGGGTCATCTACCGAAATACAAAGGATTATATCCAGCGTAGGCTGGTAGATCTGAGTGGGGGTAAATCGGGAGCGGCTTATGAGAATCACGGGCGTGTGGAGACGAAAGGATATAACGTTTCTCTCCGGTATGGTTTTTCCAACTGGTTAAGTGCGGGTGGAATTTTCACACAAATGGATGTACGTGATAATGTAAAAACGCTGGCCGGAGGCACTTCTCAGGAAAACCTTACCTACGGAGCACGTATGCCCAACATTCCCTATCGGTTTGCCAATGCCGATGTGACTTTCTTCTGGCGTGACCTGGGAAGAAAGGGTAATCTGCTAACGCTTATCTATAATAATTTCTATATGTATAGTTTCCCCAGATATTCGGAGCGGCTGGGTAGCGACAGCGAATTTCTGGTACCGACCCAGTTCTCGCACGATCTTACTTTGTCCTATGGCATACAGAACGGACGTTATAATTTCTCGTTTGAGTGCCGGAATTTTACCAATGAAAAGTTATATGATAATTTCAGTTTACAGAAAGCGGGAAGAGCATTCTATGGCAAAGTCAGGGTGTATTTTGGCAGTCGGTAATTAATAAGATAATCACTATGTATTACAATCCATACTATATTTATAATTGAATCATATGAAGAATTATTTAGTAAAAGGCTTAATGGCCTGTATGTTGACAGGAGGTTTGTTTACTTCCTGTGATGATGATGATAATAACGGAGGAAACGGAACGGGTACGGGTGCGCAGGAGACTTTTGTCATTGCTGCGGCGGGAGATGAAGCCACCTATCTGGTTACTTCCGAGACCCTGGACGAAGGAGAAGTTACTATCGTTAATAATGGTAAGACGACAGAAAACGGCACTTTTTGGGTATATTATCAGGATAAGTACCTGTACCGCCTGGTGTACAATCAGGGGAGTGCCGGTGTCTCTTCTTCCTATATCCTCAATGAACAGGGCAATGTGGAAGAGCGTAGCAATACGTATGAGATCAAACGCTTTACCTCTTATGGAACTTACAAGAATTATCTGATCACCTCTTCTACCGGAGATCTGAGTACGGAATATGCGGATGAGAACGACTATTTACCCAAAGGTTTCCTGTTTTCTTACCTGGATGTAGAGAAACAAAACTTTGCGACAAACAGTGAGGTGATTTTCAGTGAAGACTACCTGGGTAACGGTGAATACGTCACACTGGCTGGGTTTCAGGAAAGAGAGGGTAAAATATTTTCTGCTCCTATTCCTATGGGATTGAGCCAGTATGGAGTAAAATACAACGGTGGAAGTTTTGTAAAGTATCCGGAACTGGTGAAAACCGAGTCCGGAGGTACCAACAGTAGCGCCTATAAAAAGGATGAGTTGCAGTGGACCCAGTATCCCGACGAAGCATGGGTCGCTATTTATTCCGACGAGAACTTTGAAAATCCGAAACTGATCCGAACGGATAAGATCAGTTATGCCTGCGGACGCAACGCATCCCAATATTATCAGATGCTCTGGGCGGCAGATAATGGCGATATCTATGTATTTTCACCCAGCTACGCTAAGGTGATGGAAGCCGAGGTGCAAAGAACCCAACTGAATGCGGGTGTAGTACGTATCAAAGCAGGTACTGAAGAGTTTGATGAAGACTATTATTTTGATATAGAAACAGCTTCGGGCGGAAGGTCTTTTCTGCGCAGCTGGCACCTGACAGAAGATTATTTCCTGTTGTTGATGTATGATGATCCTTTGGTATATAGCAGTAGCAGTAGCAGACCCGCTACTGAATTGGCAATCTATAAAGCGGAAGATAAAACATTCACCTATGTAACCGGTCTGCCTGAACAGGTTTCCGGATTTGGGAATGCCCCTTACTGTGACGGTGGAAACGCGTATGTGGCTCTGACAATTACGGATGCGGATCCTGCCATTTACAAAATTGATCCGGCAACTGCTGTGGCTACGAAAGGTCTCACTGTTAAATCTAATCAGATCAGTGGAATTGGTAAACTCACCTATACAGAATAAATCTCAGAGTCAGAAAGTTCTTCAAACTGAGAGATGACGAGAATTACTATCCTTCTGTTTTTCCTCCTGCTCCCGCTAACCATGCGGAGCCAGGAGGAAATCTGCATAGGGAAGAAACATCTTCTGTACTCAACCGTTCTGCAAGAGCAACGCGCCTATTGGGTACATATCCCTGAGAATGATCAGCAGGATACGACGAATACCTATCCGGTACTCTATCTGCGGGACGGGGATTCTTATTTCCATGCGCTGGAGGGTATCAGTAAGACACCAGGAGGTTCAGGCAGCGAACTTGGATTATTTTAGAAAATCATTCCCGGAAGAGAATCACCGAACGGTAGTCCTTCCGGGCATATACGATGGGATTAAACAATTATTTGGAAAATGAAAAAGCTATTTGCGAAAATACACCTTTGGATCTCTGTTCCTTTCGGACTGGTGATCAGTATTCTGTGTCTGACAGGGGCGGCACTGATCTTTGAGACTGAACTGTTGGAATGGTTCCAACCCTCCCGCTACAAGGCGAGTATGGCTACGGAAAGCCCGTTGCCTGTAGAGCAACTGATCCCGCTTGTGAAGCAACAACTTCCCGATTCGGTTTCTATCTCCAGTGTACAGTTTCCGGCGGGTGCCGATAAGAACTATCGGATGGGCATCACCGGACAGGGACGTACCTCTTTGCTGGTAGATCCTTATACCGGTGAGATCAAAGGAAAAGTGGTTCCTTATCAGAAAGGTACTTTCTTTTCGTTTGTGCGGCGGTTGCACCGTTGGTTCCTGTTCGAATTCAAGAGAGGAGGAGAGGGGATCAACTGGGGAAAGATGATCACCGGGACTTCTACACTGGTCTTTGTCTTTGTACTGCTCAGCGGACTGGTGATCTGGGTACCGAATACGATCCAATCTTTAAAGAGAAAACTTTCCATTCAGACGGGTAAAGGAACATTTCGTTTCTGGTACGATACACACCTGGCAGGGGGTATGTATGCGTTGATTTTCCTGCTGGCTATGTCTCTTACGGGGCTGACCTGGTCTTTCGACTGGTATCGGACCGGTTTCTATAAAGTATTCGGTGTGGAGACCCATCAGAATGCCGGACACGGACAAACACAGGTACAATCGGCGCCCGCTCCACCACAGCAGGATCAGCCGGTACAAGGTGGTGAACCGCGTGGAGAGCGTGCTGCTGGTGGCGAAGGCCGTCCGGAAAGCCAACCGGAACGTGGCGACAGACCTCACAGTAAGGGCCGTCCGCAATCGGATGCAACCGAGGCTGGCGAACGTACGGCTGGTGAGGGTCGTCCGGAAGATGGTTCCGGAAGAGGTGGTCGTCCGCAAAGTGAAGGCCGTCCCGAAGGCAAACCGGAGAGAGGTGAAAGAACTCCGGAAGACGGTCGTCCCCATCAAACTGGCAGTGAGGCGGCAGAACGTACCGGACGGGAGAGTCAAAGTGGGGAAGGTCGCTCTTCCCGTGGCGGACGTACAGCAGAAGTAGATTACACCCCATGGACAAAGGTGGCCGCCACGTTGAAAGAACGTAACCCTTCTTACAGAAGTATCTCCGTACAGAACGGAACGGCTACCGTATCTATCCATCGTACAGGCAATACCCGCGCTTCGGATCGCTATACCTTTGATGCCCGTACCGGTGAGATCACAGAGGTTCAGTATTACAAAGATCTGGATAAGTCTGCCAAGATCCGGGGGTGGATCTATTCTGTCCATGTGGGTAGCTGGGGAGGAATAGTTACCCGTATCCTTTATTTCATCGCTTGTCTGTTGGGGGCCACCCTTCCGCTGACGGGATATTATATCTTCCTGAAAAAGAGATGGAAGAAATGGACGAAAAAGAGGAAAGCCCAGACGGTGTGATATCGGCTTTTACGATAGAACAGTACAAGAGGCTGTCTCAAAATAGATTTTGATTTTCAAAAATCTTACAGTTTGAAATCTCTTTAAGTAAAATCTCCTTGTTTGATATGCTTTTCGTTGAGAAAAAGCCCTAAAACAAGGAGATTTTTACATGTAAACTTACAAATTAAAAGTAAGGCTGCCTCATTTTTCTATTTTGAGACATTTACTTTTGCAGTATAAAAAAGTAGATATACAATTGGTAT
>JAJBTC010000079.1 GCA_020861095.1 Bacteroides sp. | reverse complement strand
TCTATATCCTACCATAAACGGGTACATCTCTCTGTTTCTTCTCAAACAAATGCCAATACTTGTTATAAAATGTAAGAAATGTATTTTTGTCCGCACCCCTCTTCCTTTCTCTGACGTTCTTTGATGAAATAAATCCGTAAACATTCTCCTCTTTTTACTGGTAAAAAGTTTTATCTTTGTAAAAAGCAGAGCGTTTCGGGAACCAGATCTTTCAAAAACCAAAAATATGAATATAAAATGGATACTTCTGTCGGCACTTTTGCTGGCGTTGCAAAGTCGTGCTCAACAGACAGACAATTACAGGATCGTTACAAACGACGGAGGTGCCACATTAGGCTATTCACCCGACTCCGGGATACAGATCCTGACTGTAGACGGATGGCAGTTCAAAGACCTGAACCGCAACGGACAGCTCGATCCCTACGAAGATTGGCGTCTGCCTGTGGAAGTACGTGCCCGCGACCTGGCAAGCCGCATGTCTGTGGAACAGATCGCCGGGCTGATGCTCTATAGCATCCATCAGGCCATCCCCGCCGCCGAAGAGGGGTTCGCGGCAGGGACGTACAACGGAAAATTGTTTTCTGAAAGCGGAGTCCGGCCCTGGGACCTTTCCGACGCGCAAAAAGAGTTTCTCAGAAACGATAACCTCCGTCATATCCTGATCACCTCCGTAGAAAATCCCGAAACAGCTGCCCGGTGGAACAACCGCATGCAGGCCTGGGTAGAAAGTATCGGACTGGGCATACCCGGAAATACCAGTTCGGATCCCCGGCACTCGGGACAGGCGGCAGGCAATACCCAGGCCGAGTTCAATGCCGGTGCCGGGGGTACCATCTCCGTCTGGCCAGACGGACTCGGAATGGCTGCTACTTTCGACCCGGAGGTGGTAAAACGGTTTGGCGAGATCGCTTCCCGCGAATACCGCGCGCTGGGCATCACCACTGCCCTCTCTCCACAGATAGACCTCGGAACCGAACCCCGCTGGTATCGCATCTACATGACCTTCGGTGAAAGTCCGGAACTCTCTACAGACATGGCACGGGCCTACATAGACGGTTTTCAGACCTCGGAAGGCAGCTACGAGATCAGCGATGGTTGGGGCTATCACAGCGTGAATGCCATGGCCAAGCATTGGCCGGGCGGAGGTACCGGTGAGGGCGGCCGCGATGCTCACTGGGCATTCGGGAAGTTTGGCGTCTTTCCCGGTAACAACCTCGCTCAACATCTGCTTCCCTTTACTGAAGGGGCGTTCAAACTACATGGAAAAACAGGGATGGCCTCTGCCATTATGCCTTATTATACCATCTCCTACAACCAGGCAAAAGACGGTACCAACTTAGGCAACGGTTTCAGCAGATACATGATCACGGACCTGCTGCGTGATACCTATCACTACGACGGTGTCGTGTGTACAGACTGGCTCATTACAGCCGACGAAGGAAGCACGCCGGATGATTTTGCCGGGAAACCCTGGGGAGTGGAACAGCTGTCGGTAGCCGAACGGCATTACGTGGCTCTGATGGCCGGCATAGATCAGTTCGGAGGCAATAACGAGATGGGACCGGTGATCGAAGCCTACCAGATGGGTGTCAGGGAACACGGCGAAGCGTGGATGCGCAACCGTTTCAGACAATCGGCCGTACGTCTGTTGAGGAATATCTTCCGGCTGGGCCTCTTTGAGAATCCTTACCTCGACCCGGCAGAGAGCACACGCATCGTAGGCAATCCGGAATTTATGCAGGCCGGATATGAGGCCCAGCTCAGATCGGTGGTGTTACTGAAAAACAGGAACCAGCTCCTTCCTATCCGCGAACGGAAGAAAGTATATATACCGGAGATCCATTTCCCGGCCGTGCGTAGCTGGTGGGGCGACTGGTCGGAACCTTCTTCCGGACTGCCTGTAGACCCGCAACTGGTAGAACGCTATTACGATCTCACCCCGGATCCGGCGGAAGCGGACTTTGCTCTGGTTTTTGTATCGAGCCCTTACAGCAACAACGACGGAGGAGGGTATGATCTCCGTGACCGGGAGTCCGGTGGCAACGGCTATGTACCCATCTCGCTGCAATACGCGCCTTATATGGCAACAGAGGCACGGGAACACAGTATCGCGGCAGGTGATCCGGTCATAGACCCGGCAGTGACCAACCGTTCCTACCTGCACAAAACCGCCGGTGTTTCCAATGCGACGGATCTGAAGGTGCTGCTCGATACCTACGAGCAGATGGGCGACAAGCCTGTGGTGGTGGTACCCAATATCAACCGCCCCATGGTGTTTCATGAATTTGAAGAGGGAGCCACTGCCATTATAGTGCGGTTCGGTATAGGTGAACAGGCAGTGATGGACGTAATCTCCGGTCGCTATGAACCTTCGGGACTACTCCCCCTGCAAATGCCAGCGGATATGTTCACCGTAGAATGTCAGAACGAAGATGTTCCGTTTGATATGATCCCCCATGCCGATACGGAGGGCAACAGGTATGATTTCGGATTCGGTCTCAACTGGTCGGGAGTGATCCGGGACGCGCGAACGGAGAAATACGGAAGATAGAGGGAAACATCCTGAATGATTCCTTTACCTGTGATTCACCTCCTGTAGAGACGCATACTTGCGTCTCCATACTTGTGTCTCCATAGTTGCGTCTCCGTGTGCCGCATGAAAAAATATATATCGAAGGAAGTGTGTGGCGCATGCAGAAGCGTTACAACAGATAAAAGAGATCCGGTTCATGGAACGTATATCGCGGAGACGTAACTATGGAGAGGTAACTATGGGAGATGCAAATATGGAGACGCAAATATGCGTCTCTACAGCAGGATAGCATCCATTCTGTCTAACCAGGAACAGCACTTGCAGCCAGCAAAAACACTACCCGGTCAGCGATTCAGCCAGGGTTCGGGATTGAGTTTTTCCTTTTCTTTGCGCAACTGGAAATGAAGTACCGTACGGTCGTTGTCGCTCTTATCGGAGAATATCTTTCCCAATACCTGATTGGTAGTGACGGTATCTCCCTGCTTCACAGATACGGAAGAGAGGTTACAGTAGACAGAGATATAATCTCCATGCCTTACCAATATATTGAACAGACCGTTGAGCTGGAACACGGCTGCCACCGTACCGTTGAAAATGGAACGGGCCTCTGCTCCGGGCTGTCCCTGAATATCGATTCCTTTGTTGTCGAGTTTGACATTTTTCAGCCCCTCCACATTGTATTGTCCGTAACGGCTGACAATCATATAAGGCCCTGTCACAGGGACAGGTAGTTTTCCGCGGTTGGATACAAAGTTGCCCGAAAGTTCCCGGTCGGCTTTACTTAGGGTATATCCCGCCATCGGATCGGCTTTTCTGGCAGGAGTACCAGGGGTAGAAGTAGTTTTCGCCTCTTTCTTTGCCTCCTCGGCTGCCCGCTTACGCGCCTTTTCGATCTCTTCCGCAATCAGTTTATCGATACGCGCGTTGAGCTGGTCGGCTTCCTTGCGCTTCTTGTTGATCTCCGCCTGTAGTCCCTTCTGTTTTTTCTGTAGGTCGGCGACCACGGCTTTCATTTCTTTTTCCTGTTCTTCCAGTTTTTTCTGCTCTTCTTCCCTCTCTTTCAACAGGGCTTCTTTCGCACCCTTTACCTCTTCCAGCTCGGCGCGTTTGCGATTCACCTGCTCCTGCTTCTTCAGGATCTCTTCTCCCTGCAAACGTTGGTAGGTGGCATATTCACGCACATAACGCATCCGTCTGTAGGTTTGCGACAAGCTCCGGGCGGAAAAAATAAACATCAGTTTTTCTTCTATGGAACGGTTCTTATAGAGATATTGAACGGAATGGGCATATTTCTCCCTCTTTTCGTCCAGCTCTTTCTGAAGAACGCGCAACTGCCGTTCGATGGAGGCGAGTTCACCGTCGATCGAATGTATATCGTTGGTGATCGTAAGGATATAGCGTTTACGCTCCTCGATCTGGCCTGTGAGGGAAGCCAGACTATTGAGCTGGCTACTGACTGTTTTCTGATGGGTTTGCAACAAACTCTCCGTTTCGGCGATCTGTTTCTGCAATTCTCCACGCTTCCCTTCCAGCTCTCTGATCAGAGAATTGGTCTGTGCGGAAAGCGGAAAGGAAAAGCAGCAACAAAGGATCAGTACCGAAAGGGTGTGTTTCATAACTTCAGTTTGTTCAGCATGGCAAGTAGTTCGTCTATGGTCATTTCGTCATACTTACCGGAAATCTCCGTAGGTGTCATCGTAAATTCATTGAACGAGAAATCATAGAATTCTACCTTTGCCTTCTCTAAGGTAGGTAGGCCCAGTTCGGCCGCGGTCAGGGTAACGCGGTCTCCTTTTTCCGCCACCTCAAAGATGATCTTCTCCAATTGGGAGAATTCGGCTTTTGGAGGCAGTATGCCCCGTAGATCTTCGCGGCTGGCACGTATGTACCGTTTGTTCATCCGATCTACCACGATCACCTCATCCGGGGTCAGATCGATGCGTACCGCCTCGGAACGAAGGATAGGCACCAATACAGAGAGCTGGATACGCTCCGGGCTCATCATCTTCATGGTACCGTTCAGTGTCAGCATACTGCTTCTGTTGGGAACCGTGAGCTGTAATTTCGAAGAGACATACCGGAGGGTGGTATCTGTCGGACGAGTAACCACTTTACTTGTTTTACACGAAGAGAGCAACAGGATGGCTCCCAGTACAAAAGTCCATATCTTTATTTCACGTTTCATGGCGCGATGTATTTTTTTCTTCTTATTTTTTCATTCAGATTCTTCGACTCGTTGCCCATTTCTTTAGCTTGCTTCCAGTATTCCACTGCTTTCTCCGGCTCCCCTGTCAGGAAATAGATATCGCCACAGTGCTCCACTACCACATCGCTTTCCTCGCCGCCGTTCTTCATGGCCTGATCGATATAGATACGGGCTTCGGCGTAGTTCCCTTTCTCGAACAGGATCCAGGCATAGGTATCCAGGTAGGTCCCGTTGTCCGGCTCCGCCTTAATGGTCTTGTAACTCATCTCCTCCGCCCGGTCCAGATCCTTTTTTTTCAGCGAGAGGTAATACGCATAATTATTCAGTGCCCCGATGTTGGAAGAGTTGTATACCAAGGCAGAGTCATAGGCCTCATACGCCTCCTGGTTCTTTCCCAGGGTATGGGAAGCGTCTCCCAGGAGGGTGTAGAAATCAGAGAGTACTTCACTGTTGGCATCTTCGGTAGCGTGCTCCAGCGCGCTGCGGCTCACCCGCACGACATCTTCCCAACGTTCGGACTGCAAATAGGCGATCGCCAGATAAAAATAGAACTCCAGCGCAGTGGGCGAAGCCTCGATGCCCGGTTCGCACAAAGCGATCACCCGTTCGTAATCATTCTCCCGGATCGCCGTACCCAGCAACATCATCCGTGCAGCGGTATTGGTGGGATCGATCTGCAGCACATGTTCCAGCACCGGATCCACCTGTTCGTCCATTCCCTTGGATATCAGGTACTGCGCATACAGCATGGCGATCTGATCGTCTTCCTCATCCG
Organism: Bacteroides sp.; assembly: GCA_020861095.1. Taxonomy (GTDB): domain Bacteria; phylum Bacteroidota; class Bacteroidia; order Bacteroidales; family Bacteroidaceae; genus Bacteroides. The sequence continues at coordinate 34,604 of JAJBTC010000079.1, read as the reverse complement.
CTTGCAGGATGCGGTCGAAGAGAGAGAGAATACGGGTGCTATCCTGCTCCTGCTGTTCGTTCTGCACGATGAGCTGCCGCATGACATTCAGCTTCGTATCGGAAGGCACTTTGCTGTTCAGCAGCAACGTATCGAGATATTGCTCGTACAACTCCTGATGGCCCGTCTCTTCGTAATAAACCACCAGCGAATAGAGTGCCATGGCATTGTCCGGTTCCTCTTTCAACACCTCCTGATACAGTTCATAAGCCGGTTGTGTCTTTCCATTTTGCAAATATACATCTCCCAGCAATACTTTATAACGCATATCCATCGGATACTCTTCTACCAGGTTCTCTATCTCCCGGAAAGCGCGGGGTTCGTCTTTCATCAACAGATAGATCCGGAATTTCTCCATACTCAGTTGCTCGTTCTTACCCATTTGCTCTTCCAGCCGATCCAGCACACGGATCACATTCGGATAGTCTTGCCGGCGATTGTAGATATCGATCAGCGAAAAGAGAGGGTCTTGCTTAAAAGGGAACCGCACCACCATATTTTCCAGCAGAGCGATAGCCTCTTCCTGTCTGCCTTGTGACTCGTAGAGCCCCACCAGCGCCTGATTGTACCAGAAATTGTCGGGATCCAGGGCTACCGCTTTCTCCAGTGCTTCCTGCCCCTGTGTCACTTGCCTGAGGAACAGATAGAACTGCGCGATCTCATACAGCGCGGCCGACCCGTCGGGGTTGATAGCCAACGCATGTTGGTAGAGGTTGAAGGCAGAAGCGTACTCCTGCTTGTTCTTCAGCCGGGTAGCTTCCAGGAAAAAATAGTTGTACTTGCGCTGCTCCGGTTCTGTCAACACGCGTGCCAGTGGCCGGTCGGGCAGAAACAACGAGGTGCTATGTACCCGCTGTGTACCGCAGGCACTCAACAGGCAGATTATGCCCATACACAGTACATACCGGAACCATGGGAGGGGGCATTGCCCCTGTGAATGTTTTATAGGGAGGGAATCTTTTTTCTTCATTCTGTTTACTTTTTACCGGTATGTCCGAAACCACCGGCACCCCGTACGGTCTCATCCAGCTGATCCGTCTCCTGCCAGCAGGCTTTCTCGTGCCGGGCAATGACCATCTGAGCGATCCGTTCGCCATCTTCTATAACAAACTCTTCCGCGGAAAGATTAACTAAGATCACACAGACCTCACCCCGGTAATCGGCATCTATCGTGCCGGGAGAGTTGAGCACGGTGACCCCTTTTTTGATCGCCAATCCACTCCGCGGACGCACCTGGGCTTCGTATCCCGCGGGCACTGCTATATAAAGTCCGGTGGGCACCAGACAACGCTGCAAAGGTGCCAGTACGATAGGTTCGGAAAGATTGGCCCGGAGATCCATACCGGCGGAATGCTCTGTGGCGTACTCAGGAAGGGCATGCCGCGATTTATTGACGATCTGTATATTCATCTTGAAGGTGTTTACTGGATTATCGGGCGAAAATACGCAAATTGAAGTAAAATTTCATACATTTGCAGTTAAATTAGCTGAAACAAAGGATTTAGGCTGTACCAGCCTCCGCCAGGAAGTACATACCGACAGATCTTTTTCAAACAGGAATTGTTGAGGAATTGTTGTAAAAAGACTTTTTCAAAAGGATACTCTGAATGACGCAACCTCTTCACAGATCCCTTGGTTCCTGAAATCGTACATCGTAAATCCGTAAATCGTAAATCTCATGATGCTTTGGACCCAACTTATATCAGCGAAACGTTTTGGTATGGAGGAGTTCCATGCCGAACGCCAGGAAAACCGGTCGGAGTTCCAGCGCGACTACGACCGCCTGATCTTTTCCGCTCCTTTCCGCCGCCTGCAGAACAAAACCCAGGTATTTCCCCTGCCGGGAAGTATCTTTGTGCACAACCGCCTGACACACAGCCTGGAGGTTTCCTGTGTAGGACGTTCGCTGGGAAACGATGTAGCCAAGGCTCTCATCGCCAGACATCCGGAACTGGCAGACAGCTACCTGCCGGAGATCGGTTCTATCGTTTCGGCTGCCTGCCTGGCGCATGATCTGGGCAATCCTCCCTTCGGCCATTCGGGCGAAAAAGCGATCGCTACGTATTTCTCGGAGGGCAAAGGGTTGGCTCTGAAAGGCCAACTACCGGAGAACGAATGGCAAGACTGGATACATTTTGAAGGGAATGCCAACGCGTTCCGCCTGCTCACCCATCAGTTCCAGGGCCGCCGGCCCGGAGGCTTCGCCCTCACCTATACCACGCTGGCCTCTATCGTGAAATATCCTTTCTCTTCAAGCCTGGCAGGCGAAAAGAACAAATTCGGGTTCTTCACAAGCGAGGAGGAGAGCTTCCGGCGTATCGCTGATGAACTGGGACTGATCCGGCTCAACGACTGTCCGGCGCGTTACATACGCCATCCGCTGGTCTACCTGGTAGAGGCCGCGGACGATATCTGTTATCAGCTGATGGACATCGAGGATGCCTACAAACTGAAGATAATTACCAAAGAGGAAACGGTGGATCTGTTGCTCCACTACTTTCCGGAGGAGCGACAGCGTCGCATACTGAAAACGTTTGATGTAGTGAGTGACCCCAACGAACAGATCGCCTACCTGCGTTCTTCGGTGATCGGACTGCTGATCCGGGAATGTACACAGGTTTTTCTGGACAACGAAGAGAAGATCCTGAACGGAGCGTTCGACGACAGCCTGATCAGACAGGTAGCCGATCTTCCCGCGCAGGCCTATACACGCTGCACCCGGATCTCTGTAGAGAAGATCTACCGCTCGCGCGATGTACTGGATATAGAACTGGCCGGTTTTCAGATCATCAGCACCCTGCTGGATCTGATGATCGACGCGGTGCGCTATCCGGAGAAAGCCTATTCCCAATTGCTGATCGACCGCATCTCGGAACAGTACCAACTGAGAGCACCCTCTCTGTATGAAAGGGTGCAGGCTGTATTGGATTATATTTCAGGAATGACCGATATATGCGCGCTCGATCTCTACCGCAAGATCAATGGGAACAGTCTTCCCGCGGTGTAAATATCTTATTGGCTCCGGAAGTGATCCGGCAATCTTTGGAGTCGTTCTTGATGAAGGATTCGATGTGACGTATCCGCTTTTCCGCCAGTATCTCATCTACAGCGATCAGGATACCTGTCTCCTCTACATCTCCGAACCCGTAGTTGATAGCTGTACCGAACATACGCATGGTGGGACTCAGGCTCATGTAGGCATTCACCAACGGCGGAATGTTATAGCCCAGTTTACGCACCTCCTGGTTGAGGATCGGATAATCTTCTTTGAAAGAATCTTTGCAGAACAGGGCTTCCAGCTCCTGCTCGTCGGCCTCCATGCGCAGCGGCCTGACCGGCGTGATCAGACCCTCCGTATCGCCAAAATGCTTCTTAAGGAAATACAGGATCATGTCGCGTCCCTGACGGTGGTAACTCGGATACATGGTCACCTTTCCGAAGAAATATTTCACATTGGGCATCACTACCGTCAACGCCCCCAAACCGTCCCAGAGGTTATCTAAGGCGAAAAGTCCTTTGCTGCCCGCGCGGCTCGACTGATATTCCAGTGTAACGAACGAACGTCCCAGTTCTACCGTAGTAGGAAGATATTCTTTGATAAACTTTTCCGAGAAATGGAACATATGTGAAGTGGCTAAGATGGGCTCCCCCTTCTCATCGAACTGCACATCGGTACCTAACAGGTAACGATATCCGCCCAGGATCTCTTCCGCTTCGGGGTTCCAGACGATCAGTTGTTTGTAAGGATTTTCCATGGTATCGTACTCATCGATGTCCAACGGCAACCCTGTACCCCCTCCGGCAGCCCGGAAAGCGACCTCGCGCAAACGACCGATCTCCCGCATTACATTCGGAGAATCGTGGTGAGTGATGATGTATATCTGGTTGTGACTTCTGTTGGTCACTCTCAATCGTTTGTCTTCCGTAAGTTCGGCCTTGATGAGCTCTTTACTTACCGGCTCTATGATCTCTTGCATATATACTTATTAGTAATTTCCTCTTTGTGTTATAGTTTGTAGACAATATCCTTTACATATTCTGCCCATTCAGCCGGTGTACGCGACTTATCGAAGGTCTGCCAGGGGATGGGCTTTCCAAAAGTTATGGTAAAGGTCTTGTGCTTGTTCTTAAACATCTCATCGACCAGATAGAGCATGGCAATATTCACTTTGAGCCCCATCGTCTTACAAAGACTGGCCAGATTATAGAAGAAATTGGAGTTACGTCCACTGAAATGAACCGGAACGACATCCCGCTGGTGCTGCACACTCTTGACAATAAATGCTTTTTTCCACTCCAGATCCCGGATTGTGCCGTTGATGCGCCGCGAGCAAAGCCCGGCGGGGAACATGATCATCTGATCGTCCGACTGAAAACCAGCCTCTACCATCTTCGGGAAATCTTTTGCCTGCTTACCGGTCTTGTTGATCGGTACACACAGCGGAGCCAGGCCCTGAAGGTTCATCAGCAGGTCATTGACAAGGTATTTCACCTTGCCGTTGTAATGAGTCCCCAGGACATATCCCAGAGCCACACCATCCTGTCCTCCCAACGGATGATTGGACACAAAGGTATAGAGTCCGTCAGAAGGAAGATTCTCTTCGCCTTTCAGAATGAGTTTCATATCCAGAAACTCCACACAGGCTTTCAGAAAATTCACACCCATCTCTTCCCGCGAAGATCGCAGAAATACGTTGAGCTCTTCCTGATGGACAATCTTTTTCAGATATGAAATCAGAAATCTGGGGATACGTTTGTAGTGCGCTGGAGCTTTTTCCCGGAGAACTTTATCTATGTCAATTAAAAACAACGAGTCGTCGCTCATTCCTGTCTGTTAAAAATGATTCCGCAAAATTAACGCATCTTTTTAATTAATTGCAATAAATCGGAAGAAAAACGAGGTTTTAAGTAATTATAAGATTAGTGAAACGGGTAAGAACCAACAAAATATATCCAGGAAAGAAGAAAGGGATTTACGAACCAACGGTCGACGAAGTCAACCAACGTTCAGCAAAGCTCATTACGATTGAGATTACCTGCCACGGATAAATTGTATGGTAATTATCCACTTGTAGAGACATAAAGGGATGTACGATTGAAAATACTAATCCACTAACGTTATCATTTATTTGTAGAGACGCAAAGAGATTTACGATGTACTGATTTACAATTGAAATTACAGAAAGAATATATTTGTAAATCCCTATGCGTACCATTTTATATGCAAACATACGAGACGCACGCCGTGCAATGGTGTCCGGAATAAAGCGTTGCCTTTGGGATCATATGTTTTATTTCTATTATTTACATATAATTTTTACCCGGAGGATTTCAAGCTAATACTTTTCCGGAAGCTATCCAAATGACACTTATTTCCTCCGACTTCCTTTGATTTCCTCTGATTTCCTTTGATTTCCTTTGAAAACCCGGAGGGCTTTACTGTGCATAACCCCCAGTGAAGCGCAGGAAGGGCATAGCCCGTAACGAAGCGACTGGGGGCATGGATCGACCTTTTATCTTCAACCCCAAAGTGGGTTGAATGATTTTCTAATGTATAAAACGAAGTAAACTCCCATTCATACTGTGCGGAAGGGCGCATTTCTCTATTCAACCCACTTCGGGGTTGACTGTAGATGCCTCAGATATACCCCCAGTCGCTTCGTTACGGGCTATGCCCTTACTGCGCTTCACTGGGGGTTATGCACAGTAAAGCCCTCCGGGTTTTCAAAGGAAATCAAAGGAAATCAGAGGAAATCCAAATAAATCAAAGGGAAACGGAGGGAGTCGGAGGAAATGATTGTTATATGGATAGTTCCGTAAATCTTAAATTATTTTTCCGGACACCCATGCACGGCGTGCCTCTCCGCGGTATACGTCCAAGTTAAGTGTGTTGCAATCCGGGTCATATCTGCGTTCTATGTTTTATATAACTTGTCAAAAGGCGGTCCACCCTATATATCACATTCTACCTACCTCATGTATGGGACCTGTATTGCGGAGACGCACGCCGTGCGTCTCTACAGGTGTATGATTACCATACCATTTATCCATGACAGGTAATTTCAATCGTACATCGTCAATCGTCCAATCGTAAATCTCTTCATTCTTCCCGGTTTATCAACGTGACAAAACTGATCGCCGGAAGTTCAAACTCTACTTTTCCTTCTCTGACTTCGACCGTACCGTAGTGGACCATTCCTTCCTGTTTGTTGGTGACATATAGATGCAGTTCACTAACGTTCTCAGGCAATCCGGTGAGTGTAGCCCGACGGGAAGCTCCGTTGTTGACCAGATGCACAGCGTATTCTCCCCGTGCCAGGTTGCCAAAGGCGGCAGCATTGACCTCTTCCTGATCGGAAGTTACCGGCAAAGCAAAGGAGCGAGGTGGTGTAGAGGCAAGTTGTTTCAGGTTCCAGAACCGTTGTGTAGGCCGCAAAGGACCCTCCGAACCATATACTCCCCCACCCCAGAGAATGGAATAGTCGGAAGTGAGTTGCCATTGCAGAATGGAAAGCGGTTGGCAAATGGCACACAGCCGGATATAAAGATTGATCTCATAAAAGGCAAAAGTGGACTCCGCAAAGATCTGCGGATAGACATGCGCTGCCGCGTCTGTACTTCCTTCTCCAATGATCAGGGGTACATTGAGCTTGCGGGAAGCTTCGGCCCAGCGATGCAACGTCGCGTCGTCACATCCCCGCCACGAGTGGAACGAAACCGCACCGATGTAGGGGTACGTATCCGGATCTTCCATAGCAGGTACGATGAAGTCAAACGTTGTAGCATCGGAATTGTCTCCCAGCAACATACGGGTAGCCAATCCCCGCGCTGCCAGATAACGTCCAAACCCTTTGATAAAAGCGGCATGTTCTTCCGCAGTATGCAACACATCAATTCCCAGATCGGATTCGTTGAAAGAGAACAACACTGCTTCCACTCCATACGCCTCCTTCAGATAGACCAGATAGCCGGCCATAGAACGGTAGATCTGCTCTTCTTTAGAAGGATCTAACCGATAGGCTTGTATACCGCCCCGTCGCACATACGACGCGGGATCTCCCTCAATGGCCCATTCGGGCGGAAACCAGCAACTCACGATCACCGGCATCCCCATAGCCGACAAACGCCCGGCCATCTCCATCGCGTTGGCTACCCGTTTGCCTATTCTACCCGCGCGGGCTTCGGCCAGCGGGTCTGCCTGCTCCGTAGGATGCCAATCCCGCCAGGGCATTTCTACCCGTCCCCAGGCCACCCGCAGGCTATCTAAGCAATAATCGATCACCTGAGGGTCTACACGAGGATTCTGCAAGCGGAAATTCCCTCCCAGACCGTCGAACAACCGTCCCGGCCGATCGCTTTGCAGGGAAAGTTGCACAGAAGAAGCAGGGCCACCTCCGGCGGTACGGATAGAGAGTTCCACCTCTCCCTGTGTACCTTTGGTAAAATTATCCGGGAGTAAGGGGATAGAGATCAGGATCGTATCCCGGGAAAGCTTCTTCAACTGCCATTCCACGGGACGGTCCGCTTCGAAACTTACCTGTGCCGTATGTCCTTGCACGGTCAGCCGGGAACCGGTAAACATATTTTCCTGTATGGTAGAGATGGCGGTTTCTACCTCATCTACCACCATAAAGCCTTTTTCGGCATACGTAGGGAAAAGGGGTACCGCTATGCAAAAGAAAGCGCCTTTGCTTTGCAGCGTCGTATCCGCCTGACAGGAAATAGATACACGTGCTTCACCACGTCCCGTATCCGTTACCCGCTGTTCGTACCTCACTCCGTGTACCCGGGTATTTACATACTGCATATCTCCTTCCCTGGTGTAAGAAGGGCGAGGCTGGCGTTCTTTTCCGGTATCTTCCAGCGAAATACCGGCGGCATCCGTCACCCGGAAGAAGGTCGCAAAAGGGAACAGATATCCATCTACACGGATACCGGTAAGATTGCCCCAGGCCATCACTTCGGTCTGTGCCTGTATACCTGTGACTAAGAAAAAGCATACACTGAAGAGGAGTATCCGTTTCATAATGATCTGCGATTGGTTCCTGACAAAGATCGCCTATCCGGAACAAATAAACTTCTGTTTTATTATCTATTATTGATATAATACGGATAACGATCCGGAAGGGATCTTCGGTTTGATCAGTGAAACACTTCCGGAAACCAATCTTCACCCCCTTATTCATTTCCGAAAGGGAAAGTGAGTTGATTGTCACCAAGTAAATTATAAGTGAGGCGATGATAAGGCGAAGTCCCGTATTCTGCTATCGAATTGCGATGCTTCTTGGTGGGATACCCTTTGTTTTTGTTCCAACCGTATACCGGATATTCCGCGTGAAGTTGCTGCATATAATCGTCGCGCCAGGTCTTCGCCAGAATAGACGCGGCCGCGATAGGCAGGTATTTTCCGTCTCCTTTGATGACGGTGGTATGAGGGATGTCCCGATAAGCGTGAAACCGGTTGCCGTCGATCAACAGGTGCTGCGGCCTGACGGTAAGTTGATCCAATGCCCGGTGCATGGCCAGGAAAGAGGCATTCAGGATATTGATCTCATCGATCTCTTGCGGAGAAACCACTCCGACGGCCCACGCAACCGCTTCTTTCTCGATCTCTTCGCGCAGGATATATCTCTGTTTTTCAGAAATTTGCTTCGAATCGTTCAACCTTTCGTTCCGATAGTCGGCAGGAAGGATCACCGCGGCCGCGTATACGGCTCCGGCCAGGCATCCGCGGCCGGCTTCATCGCAGCCGGCTTCTGTCAGATCAGGATTCAACCAGGGTAATAACATGTGTTTGGTATTTGTTCCGGGCAAATATACGGGAAGTCGGAAAAAGAAAAAAGAGAAAGCCGACATAGTTTCTTTCCTGGGAAAAGGAATCAGAGGCCATTTACACATACATACAGAGATGTCCCCAAGACCGTTACGGCGCGTTGGGGACACCCCATACTGACTTCCGGAACATATCCGGTCAGAACAGGCTCCACACCACTGTGAGCCCGGACATTACGATGGCTACCATACTCATCAGTTTGATCAGGATATTCAGGCTCGGTCCGGAGGTGTCTTTGAAAGGATCTCCTACCGTATCTCCCACCACGTTGGCTTTGTGTACGTCGCCCCCTTTGCCTCCGAAATGTCCCTCTTCTACATACTTTTTCGCATTGTCCCAGGCTCCTCCGGCATTCGCCATAAATATGGCCAGGACAAATCCGCTGCTCAGTCCGCCGATCAGTAAGCCCAACACACCGGGTACTCCGAAGACCAGTCCGGTCAGGATCGGTGCGACGATAGCGATCAGAGAAGGAATCACCATCTCCCGTTGTGCTCCTTTGGTAGAGATCTCCACACACCGCTCATAGTCGGGCTCGGTCTCTCCGGTGAGGATGCCTTTGATGTCGCGGAACTGCCTGCGTACTTCATCCACCATATGCCCTGCCGCACGCCCCACCGCGTTCATGGTCAGCCCACAGAAAAAGAAAGCCATCATCGAGCCGATGAATATCCCGGACAATACTTTGGGGTTCATCAGGTTTACCTCGTAGTAGTTCATAAAATCGAAGAAGTTGGCTTCTGAAGTGGCTACCCTACTCCCATTGGGCATAGTGAGTTCCAGACTGCCTATGCGATTGAGCCCGATCCGGATCTCTTCGATATAGGAAGCCAGGAGGGCCAGTCCGGTCAGCGCCGCGGAACCGATGGCAAATCCCTTTCCGGTAGCTGCGGTTGTATTTCCCAGAGAATCCAGCGCGTCGGTACGGCGGCGTACTTCTTCACCCAGACCGCTCATTTCGGCATTTCCGCCCGCGTTGTCGGCAATAGGCCCGTACGCATCCGTAGCCAGCGTAATGCCCAGGGTAGAAAGCATTCCTACGGCTGCAATACCTATTCCGTACAATCCCATTCCCACATTGCTGAAGTCAAATCCGGAAGCAAAGAGATAGGCGGCTATGATACCTACCACTACAGCAAGCACGGGAATAACGGTGGAAACCATGCCCAGCCCCACCCCGGAAATGATGACCGTGGCAGGCCCTGTTTTTCCACTCTCACTCAGCCGCTGCGTGGGGCGATACGATTGAGAGGTATAATATTCCGTAGCCCGTCCGATCACGATCCCCACCATAAGTCCCACGACTACGGAACAAGAGATCCACATCCAATTCTCCAACCGGAGCAACCAGAGGATCAGGAAAGTGGCACATACAATAAGTAAAGAGCTGAGATTGGTGCCAAAAGCCAGCGAATGGAGAAGATCTTTCATGGTAGCATTTTCCTTCGTGCGAACCGAGAAAATACCGATAATGGACAAAAGGATGCCTACGGCAGCGATCAGCATGGGTGCGATCACTGCTTTGAATTGCATGGCGATATCTCCGGTATGAATGTAAGCGGCTGCTCCCAACGCGGCAGTTGCCAGGATTGATCCACAATAAGACTCGTAGAGATCGGCTCCCATACCGGCTACATCCCCTACATTATCGCCTACGTTGTCGGCTATGGTAGCCGGATTGCGCGGGTCATCTTCGGGAATACCAGCCTCTACTTTCCCGACTAAGTCGGCCCCCACGTCCGCGGCTTTGGTATAGATGCCTCCGCCCACACGGGCAAAGAGTGCCTGTGTACTTGCCCCCATACCAAAGGTGAGCATCGTAGTAGTGATGATACAAAGTTTATGGGTAGGATCTAATGCGTCTTCCGGGACCACAGCGTTGAGAAGCAGATACCAGAAGGAGATATCCAACAGTCCCAGCCCTACGACCACCAGCCCCATGACGGCTCCACTGCGAAAGGCGATGCGCAATCCGCCATTGAGCGACTCACGGGCAGCGTTGGCCGTACGGGCCGAGGCGTAGGTGGCTGTTTTCATGCCCAGGAATCCAGCCAGCCCGGAGAAAAATCCGCCTGTCAGGAAAGCAACGGGTACCCAGGGGTTCTGCACCCCGAACCCATAGGCCATTACCGAGAACAGGATCACCAGACCGAAAAAAACCCAGCCCACCACTTTGTATTGTTGCCTGAGGTAGGACATGGCTCCTTTACGCACCGCCACAGCGATCCGGATCATTTGGGGAGTACCTTCACTGTGTGTCATCATCTGCCTGTAGAAGTACCAGGCGAAACCCAGAGCCAGCAGGGAAGCCAGCGGAATGAGCCAGAAAATCATATGGTCCATAGAACACTCGTTTATAAGGTTAATAAAATCCAAAAATAGAAATTATAAACGAGAAAATCAAGGGTTTGACAGACATTTTATCGGAGTGGGTATTTTGTGTAGAGAAGAGTAGAGAAGAAAAGAGTTATAATTTACGATCTGAATTACAAGTGTCTGAATGTCAGCATCCCCCTGTAGAGACGCATATTTGCGTCTCCGCGGTATACGTCCATCCTGGCCGTGTGTGGCAATCATTATCTATCTTTGCGTACTATGTTTGTATATGATCTGGCAAAAGCCGATCAATCAACTATAACCTATTATACACCTATCTATAGGGGAACCTGCATTGCGGAGACGCACGGCGTGCATGGGTGTCCGCAATAAATCGTTGGTATTTGAGATCATATATTTTATTTCAGTTATTTATATCTGTTTTTTTACCCGGAGGATTTCAAATTATTATATTTCCATAAGGTATCCACATCTCACTTATTTACTCTGATTTCCTCTGAAAACCCGGAGGGTTTAATTTGACTCACCCCCAGTGAAGCAAAGCATAGCGGAGCGACTGGGGTGGAAGTTGACCTTTTATCCTCAACCCCGAAGCGGGTTGAATGATTTTCTAAGATATAAAACAAAGTGAAATGCCATGCATACTGTGCGGAAAGGTGTATTTCCATATTCAACCCACTTTGGGGTTGACTGTAGATGCCTCAGATATACCCCCAGTCGCTTCGTTACGGGCAAAGCCTTTCACTGCGCTTCACTGGGGGTTATTCACATTAAACCCTCCGGGTTTTCAGAGGAAATCAGAGAAAATCAAAGGAAGTCAGAGGAAATAAGTGTCATTTAGATAGCTTCCGGAAAAGTAATAGCTTGAAATTCTCCGGGTAAAAAATAAAATGTAAATACTTGAAATAATATACTTTATTTCAAATGCTAACGATTTATTCCAGACACCACTGCATGGTGGGCGTCTCCGCGATACAGGTCCAATGCAGGTGTATGTTTTCCTGCATTATATAATTCTATGGAACAGATATTCCGGTTATATAGATGAACATTATCAGGTATATATAGGTTGGTTGTATCTATGTAGAGGCGCATAACGTGCGTCTTGTATGTTTGCCTATAAATAATTCTACGCTTAGAGATTTACAAACATATTCTTTCTGCAATTTCAATCGTAATTAACTTTCCTGACCGCCTGGTTGGCTACGCCGATCTTCGATGGACTGCGTCGACCGTTGGTTGTCCAATCGTAAATCTCTTTGCTTCTCGTAGGTTTGCATTTAAAATGTAATGTATGGAGATTTACAAAATGTAATTTCAATCGTACATCGTAAATCGTCCAATCGTAAATCTCTTTGCGTCTCTACAAGTGGATGGATCCCAGGTGGATCATTAACTTAACCAAACATGTTGACCACACGTTCTATACCTGCTGCCAGCACCTGTATCTCTTCTTTGGTATTGTACATGCCAAACGAGGCCCTTACTGTGCCGGGGATACCGAAGCGATCCATCAGCGGCTGGGCGCAATGGTGTCCGGTACGTACGGCAATACCCAGTTTATCCAGAATGGTACCCATATCTGCCGGGTGAATGTCTCCTACCAGAAAGGAGATCACCCCGCTTTTGTGTGCACTCTCTCCGTAGATACGGAGTCCGTCAATCGCCAGCAGCCGTTCGGTGGCATAGCGGGTCAGTTCGTGTTCCCATGCCGCGACAGCTTCTATGCCAACCGATTCTACATACTCCAACGCTGTGGCCAGCGCGGTAGTTCCGATATAGTCGGGTGTACCTGCTTCAAATTTATAGGGAAGTTCGTTGAAGGTGGTTTTTTCGAAACTCACGGTCTGTATCATCTCTCCCCCTCCCTGGTAGGGCGGCAGCCGATCGAGCCATTCTTCTTTTCCATACAGCACTCCTACTCCTGTGGGACCATATACCTTGTGACCGGAAAAAGCATAGAAGTCGACATCCAGATCCTGTACGTCGATCCGCAGGTGGGGTGCGGATTGTGCTCCGTCGAGCATCACAGGTACACCGTGTGCATGGGCCGTAGCGATGATCTCTTTCACCGGATTGATGGTCCCCAGTACATTGGAGACATGCGCCAGGCTCACCAGGCGGGTGCGGTCGGAAAAGAGTTTTTCATACTCTTCCAGGATCAGTTCGCCACGGTCGTTGACCGGTACCACTTTGATGGCGATCCCGTTGCGGGCGGCCATCAGTTGCCACGGTACAATGTTGCTGTGGTGCTCCATCTCGGAGAGGATCACCTCGTCGCCGGGTTCCATGCAGGCATCGGTATAGCTTGATGCCACCAGGTTGATGGCTTCGGTAGTGCCCCGGGTGAAGATCACCTCCCGGGCCTCCCGGGCATTCAGGAAACGGCGGGCCGTCTCCCGGGAATTCTCGTGCAACCGGGTGGCTTCCTGCGACAGGAAATGTACTCCCCGGTGCACATTGGCATTGACGGAATAATAGGCCTCGGTAATGGTCTCAATCACCTGACGCGGCTTTTGCGTGGTGGCCGCGTTGTCTAAATAGACCAAGGGTTTGCCATATACCTCGCGGCTCAATATCGGAAAATCTTCTCTGATCTGATGTATGTCCATAGTCTTCTGTTCTGTATACCCATTTTATTACTCCGTACACATCGTACATCCCTGGCAACGGGCCAGTTCGCCCCGGAAACGTTTCTCCACCAGCAGATGCAGGCGGTCTTTCAACGCGTCGATACGGATGGTGTCGACTACCTCGTTGACAAACGCGAACATAAGCAACAGGCGGGCCTCTTTTTCCGCAATGCCCCGCGACCGCATATAGAACAGCGCGTTCTCGTCCAGCTGTCCGGTGGTAGCTCCGTGACTACATCTCACATCGTCGGCATAGATCTCCAGCTGGGGCCGGGAATACATCCGGGCTCCACGGTTAACGCACAGGTTGCGGTTGGTCTGTTGAGATTGTGTATGCTGGGCACCAGGTTGTACCCGTATCATTCCGGTAAACGCGCCGGTTGCTTCATCGTCCAGCACGTATTTATAAAGCTCGTGGCTTTCGCAATGGGGCACCGCGTGGTCGATGCGTGTATGGTTGTCTACATGCTGCTGTTTGTCGGCGATCACCATACCGCAGAGACTGACAGAGGCCCGCTCTCCGGCCAGCTTCACATCCACCGTATTGCGGGATTGTCCGTTGTGCAGGGTCATCCCGTTGAGTACTACCTGGCTGCCGGCCTGCTGATGTACATACTGATTGTTGAGCCGTACGGTACGTACGTTTGTCTCTTCCAGTTCATACATATCCAATACCGCGTTCTCACCTATATAGGCTTCTGTGACTTGTGTAGCCAGGAAACGTACATCGTCCATCGCGTGGTCGCACACCAGTAACCGGGCCTGCGCACCCTCTTCGAGGACGATCAGTATGCGACGGTTGACGAGGAAATCCACATCGCCACGCAGCACATTGATCAGCTGTATGGGGCGTTCTATCACGACATTGCGGGGCACATAGAAGAAAACCCCGTCTTGTGCGAAGGTGGTATTGAAAGCCGCAACGCCATTGTCTGCCGTACGCGCCAGTTTGTTGTAGTATTTCCCTACCAGTCCGGGATGGAGCTCTGCCATCTCCCGGAGGCTTCCCAGGATCACTCCTTCCGGCAACTGGGTTTTGGGCTGTACCTGCTTGTAGAAGGTGTCATTGACTACGAAATAGAGAGAGGTGCTCAGGTTGGGAACATCGCAGCGAAAGACTTCGTAGGGATTGACCGGTATGTGAAGCTGTTGCAGATTGAGCCCGTAATCGGGTTCGAAATAGCGGCTCACATCTGTATATTTATATTCTGCTACCTCTTTCGTCGGAAATCCGATCCGCTGAAAATCGGCATACGCTTCGGCACGCGCCGCGTTCAATACGGGGGCGCTGTGCCGGTTGATCAGTTCTTCCGCCTGGGAAAAAAGATCTATATATTGTTGTTCTGTCTTCATGACTGTAAGGATGGGTTAAGTTCCTGACAAGCGGTTACGCTTCCAGTTCTTTCTTGATCCAGTCGTATCCTTTTTCTTCCAGTTCCAGCGCCAGTTCCGGACCGGCAGTCTTCACGATACGTCCTTTGTACAAGACATGTACCACATCGGGTTTGATGTAATCGAGCAGACGCTGGTAGTGTGTAATGACGATGCAACTGTTTTCCGGGGTTTTGAGTTTGTTCACCCCTTCGGCCACGATACGGAGCGCGTCGATATCCAATCCCGAGTCGGTCTCATCCAGGATACTCAGTCTGGGCTCCAGCATGGCCATCTGGAAGATCTCATTCCGTTTCTTCTCTCCTCCGGAGAAGCCTTCGTTCACCGAACGGTTGGCCAGTTTGTTGTCCAGCTCCACCACAGCGCGCTTTTCGCGCATCAGTTTCAGGAACTCACTGGCAGAGAGCGGAGGCAGTTCCCGGTATTTGCGCTGCTCATTCACTGCCGCGCGCATGAAGTTGACCATGCTCACACCGGGGATCTCTACGGGGTACTGGAAACTCAGGAAGATCCCTTCGTGGCTGCGATCTTCCGGACTCATTTCGAGCAGGTCTTTTCCTTCGAAGGTAATACTTCCTTTGGTGACTTCAAAAGCCGGATTCCCCACCAATACACTGCTGAGGGTACTCTTTCCGGAACCGTTGGGACCCATGATGGCATGCACCTCACCCGCGTTCACCGTCAGGTTGATCCCTTTCAATATCTCTTTACCGTTGATAGCGGCGTGTAAATCTTTTATTTTCAACATTTCTATAAGGTCTTACTGTGTTTTCTTACGATCGGTCTATCCTACGCTCCCTTCGAGAGAGATGGACAGCAGTTTCTGCGCTTCCACGGCAAATTCCATGGGGAGCTTGTTGAGTACTTCTTTGGCATATCCGTTGACGATCAGCCCGATGGCATCTTCGGTAGGTATGCCGCGCTGGTTGCAATAGAAGATCTGGTCTTCACTGATCTTGCTGGTAGTAGCTTCGTGCTCTACCACAGCAGTCTCGTTGCGGACATCTATGTAGGGGAAGGTATGGGCTCCGCACTGGTCGCCCAGCAGCAACGAGTCGCACTGGCTGTAGTTGCGTGCGCCGGTCGCCTTTTCGGCCACCCTCACCAATCCGCGGTAAGAGTTCTCGCTCTTACCGGCGGAGATGCCTTTGCTCACAATGGTGCTGCGGGTATTGCGTCCGATATGGATCATCTTGGTCCCGGTATCGGCCTGCTGGTAGTTGTTGGTCACTGCCACGCTGTAGAACTCTGCCGTAGAGTTGTCTCCGGTGAGGATGCAGGAGGGATATTTCCAGGTGATGGCCGATCCTGTCTCTACCTGCGTCCAGGACAGTTTGCTGTCTGCTCCTTTGCAATGGCCGCGCTTGGTCACGAAGTTATAGACACCGCCTTTGCCCCGGGCATCTCCCGGATACCAGTTCTGCACGGTGCTGTATTTGACTTCGGCCCGATCATGTACCACGATCTCCACAATGGCGGCATGCAGCTGGTTCTCGTCACGCATGGGGGCGGTACACCCCTCCAGGTAGGAAACATACGAATCGTCGTCTGCTACGATCAGGGTACGTTCGAACTGTCCGGTATTGGCTGCATTGATACGGAAATAGGTAGAGAGTTCCATCGGGCAGCGTACTCCTTTGGGAATATAGACAAAGGAGCCGTCGGAGAAGACGGCCGAATTGAGTGCCGCGAAATAGTTGTCCCGATAGGGTACCACACTGCCCATGTAGGTCCGCACCAGATCGGGATGTTCCCGGACGGCCTCACTGAACGAGCAGAAGATGATCCTCTTCTCCATGAGGGTCTCTTTGAAGGTGGTCTTTACAGACACCGAGTCCATCACGGCATCCACGGCCATGCCACTGAGGGCCATCTGCTCTTCTAAGGGAATGCCCAGCTTATTGAATGTCTTGATCAGTTCGGGATCTACTTCATCGAGACTTTTGGGACCTTCTTTCTTTTTCGTCGGATCGGCGTAATAGGATATCGCCTGATAGTCGATCTCCGGTATCCGCAGGTGTGCCCAGGTGGGCATCTCCATGGTGAGCCAGTGACGATAGGCTTGGAGGCGGAATTCGAGCAACCACTCCGGTTCTTCTTTCTTCGCGGAGATCAGCCGGATCACATCTTCATTCAGTCCTTTCTCTATCACTTCGGTATCTACCTCGGTGGTGAATCCGTATTTATATGTTTCACGGGTAAACTCTTTTACATATTTATTGGGTTCTTCCATGTCTGTTTACATCTATCTGTTTTGCCCTTTTCAGGGTGTATATCGTTTCTTTTTTCCTCAGCAGGGCCACGGATCCCGACACCGGACCTATCTTACCGGTCAGGCAGACCCCCTCAGACTGTCTTCTCCGGATACGCAGGCAGCGCATACCTGCCTGGCCGCTATACGACTGGTTCCTGCGTACTTCCGGCAGGAATTTCTTCGTCCTCCTCCATCAGCGAATCGTATATGCCCTTCGCCATGGGGAAGAGGCAGGTGGCTTTTCCTTTCAACTGGTAATACAACGTCGACTCTTCCTTGGATGTTCGGCTGATCACTTTGTCTTCTTCATCCAGATAATCCAGGATATGGATCACCAGCATGATGAACAAGGCATATTTCACCGCGCCCAATACCATGCCTAATAAACGGTTGATCCACCCTAAAGCGATCAGATCCAGCGCGTGAGACAAGAGGAAGGCGACTAAGGTAAAGAGGATCGGGACAATGGCCCAGATGGCCAGGAAAGAGAGGATCTGTGCCGTAGTCATCGAATCGGTGAGCACCGGGCTCAGTTTCTCTGCCAGAGGCATATATAGCATCCGCGCCGCCAGAAGTCCGATCACCAGGCCCAATATAGAAGCCAACTGCCGGAGAAAACCTTTCATAAGTCCCATCAATGCGCCAATGGCGATCACAATGAGGATTACAACATCCAATCCGTTCATAAAGTTATTTACGATTTACTGATTGACGATTTACGATTGAAAATCCTTATATCTCTTCCCCGAAGGTATGTATCCGGTTGATTTACGATGGATCTGACAAGTCCGACGGGCATCTCACTCTCCCTATCTCCTATGTATAGAAAGAAAAACCGTAAATCCATAAGTAACCAAACGTGCCAATCACACCAAAGAACACAAGTCTCTTCCGGGCAATTGGCACAAAGGTATTTACGATTTACTGATTTACGATTTACGAATGAAGTTACATACTATGATCACATAGAGTACTATCAATCGTAAATCGTAAATCAGTAAATCGTAAATATTACAGTGTTTGCTTCACTTCCACTTCTTCAAATGTCTCGATGATATCTCCCACACGGATGTCGTTGCAGTTGGTCAGACTGATACCACATTCGAAGTTGGTACCTACCTCCTTGACATCATCTTTAAAGCGTTTCAGGGCATTGATATTCCCTGTGAAGATCACAATACCATCCCGGATCAGACGTGCCTTATCGCTGCGTTTCACCTTACCGCTCTTGACAATGGAACCTGCTACTATACCTACTTTGGTAATGTTGAAGACTTCGCGTACTTCAATGGTAGAGGTTATGGTCTCTTTCAGGATCGGCGCGAGCATTCCTTCCATGGCTGCTTTCACTTCTTCGATCGCATCGTAGATGATGGAGTATTTGCGGATATCCACCCCTTCTTTCTCGGCCAGTCTGTCGGCTGCTCCGGAAGGACGTACCTGGAATCCGATGATGATCGCGTCCGAAGCGGCTGCCAGAGATACATCTGATTCGGAGATCTGTCCTACCCCTTTGTGGATCACATTCACCTGGATCTGCTCCGTAGAGAGTTTGATCAGGGAATCGCTCAACGCTTCTACCGAACCGTCTACGTCTCCCTTTACAATGATATTGAGTTCCTGGAAGTTGCCCAGCGCAATACGACGACCCACTTCGTCCAGCGTAAGGAGTTTCTGGGTACGGAGTCCCTGTTCGCGTTGCAACTGTTCGCGTTTGTTGGCGATCTCACGCGCCTCCTGTTCCGTTTCCAATACATGGAACGTATCTCCCGCCGCAGGTGCGCCGTTCAATCCCAGGATCAGTACCGGTTCCGAAGGTCCGGCCTGTTTGATGCGCTGGTTACGTTCGTTGAACATGGCTTTCACCTTACCGAAACTGGTTCCGGCCAGAACGATATCTCCCATTTTCAATGTACCGTTGGAGACGAGCACAGTAGCTACATATCCACGGCCTTTGTCTAAGGTAGACTCTATGATCGACCCCATCGCGCGGCGATTGGGGTTGGCTTTCAGTTCGAGCAGTTCGGCCTCCAGCAATACCTTTTCCATGAGTTCCGGCACCCCGATCCCCTGCTTGGCGGAAATGTCCTGGGACTGGTATTTCCCTCCCCATTCTTCCACTAAGTAGTTCATCTGTGCCAGCTCTTCCTTGATCTTGTCGGGGTTGGCTCCGTTCTTATCTATCTTGTTAATGGCAAAAACGATAGGTACCCCTGCCGCCATGGCATGATTGATGGCTTCCTTGGTCTGCGGCATCACATTGTCGTCCGCGGCTACTATAATGATGGCGATGTCGGTGACTTTGGCTCCACGCGCACGCATTGCCGTAAAGGCTTCGTGTCCGGGTGTATCTAAGAAAGTGATCTTCCGGCCGTCTTCCATCTTGACGTTGTAGGCACCGATATGCTGTGTGATACCTCCGGCCTCCCCGGCGATCACATTGGCTTTACGTATGTAGTCGAGCAACGACGTCTTACCGTGGTCTACGTGTCCCATCACCGTGACGATCGGCGCGCGGTGTACCAGATCTTCCGGCGCGTCTTCCTCTTCTTCGATGGCCTGGGAGACTTCCGCGCTGACGTATTCTGTTTTGTATCCGAATTCTTCGGCCACCAGGTTGATGGTCTCGGCATCTAAGCGCTGGTTGATAGATACCATCATACCGATACTCATACAGGTAGCGATTACCTGGTTCACGGAAATATCCATCATGTTGGCCAACTCGTTCGCGGTAACGAACTCTGTCAGTTTCAACACCTTGCTTTCTGCCATTTCCTGATCTTCCATCTCCTGCATACGGCTGGAAACGAGATCGCGTTTTTCTTTACGATACTTCGAGGTTTTGTTCTTTCCTTTGGAGGTCAGACGTGCCAGGGTCTCTTTTACCTGCTTAGCTACATCCTCTTCACTTACTTCCTGTTTCACAACCGGTTTCTTGAAGCGGTCTTTGCTGTTGTTGTTGCGGTTTCTTCCGCCGCCTTGCTGCTGACCACCTCCGGGCCGTTGCTGGTTTCCTCCGCCGCGGTTCCCTTTCTCGCTGTTGGGTACCGGAGGAGCGAAGTTAGAGGCCACGTTATTGATATCTACCTTCTCTTTATTGATGCGGGTTCTTTTCTTCTTCTCGTTCGAAAGGGCGGTCTTCGGCTTATTGGGATCATCTTTACGGATCTCCCGGATAATAGCCTCCTTCATCTGTTTCTTCTGGTCCAGACGGACTTTTTCCTTTTCTTCGCGCTCTTTGCGTCTTTCCTCTTTCGATTTTTTCTTCGGGCGGGTAGACTGGTTCAGTGCAGCCAGGTCGATCTGTCCGATCACATTGATCTTCGACACAAATTCGGGTTTGCGGAGGGTAAAGACTCCGTCTTCTTCCTGCGTCTCTTCCCGGGTAGTTCCTGCAGACTCTCCTTTTTCAGCGGCCTCCGGTGTTTCCGCAGACGGAGATGCCACCGCAGAAGATGCTTCTTCTATGGGTTGCGCCTCCGGTTTTTCTGCTACTACCGGTTCGGGGGTTTGCACCGCCTCTTCCACCACAGGGGGCTGCGCCTCTTCTTTCACAGTCTCTACAGGGGCTTCTGCCGACGGTGCCGCTACGGGCACTTCCACAGGTTTCTCCTGCACCGGTTTCTCTTCTGCCACGGATTTTGGAGCAGGTGCCGGTTTCTTATGCAGATTGTCCAGATCTATCTTGCCGACAGGTTTGAACTTGGGGCGCGCCTCTTCGGGCACGACTGTCTTGATGAGGTCTTCGCTTTTGGTTTTGGTATCCTCTTTCTCGAACCCATCAATGGCTACCGTTGCTTTGTTGCGGTCTTTATTCTGTCTTTCCTGGATAAAACGCTCCGATTCGAGTCTGAGATTCTTGTCGGTACTGAATTCCTTGACAAGGATTGCATACTGTTCTTCGGTAATCTTTGTATTGGGATTGGCCTCAACGGTGTACCCTTTTTTGTGCAGGAACTCCACAACCGTCGATATTCCTACATTTAAATCTCTTGTTGCTTTGTTTAACCTTATCGTCATATATAATTTACGATTTACGATTTACGATTTACGATCTGCGAGTAAAACTACTCTTCTTCTCCTGAGACAGCTTGTTGTCTCCCGCGGTTTGTTTACAGTTCCTGATGGCTCCCCCTTCTTCTACAAGCTATAATGGAAACCGGTTTTCTGCCCCGCCTCTCTCTCACATATATATTTTCTTTATAGTTCTCACTCTTCTTTGCGTAAGCTGTAAACCCTATTATATGTACGATTTACTGATTTACGATCTACGATTTAAATTACATACTGTCATACAGTAAAGTATCATCAATCGTACATCGTAAATCAGTAAATCGTAAATCCCTTTATTCTTCAAATTCCGCCCTCAGGATACGCAGTACTTCGTCTACTGTTTCCTCTTCCAGATCTGTCTTTTCGATCAGCATTTCCCGTGAGTTCTTGAGTACTGCCTTGGCTGTGTCGAGTCCGATACTCTTGATGGCATCGATCACCCAGGAGTCGATCTCATCACTGAATTCGTCCAGATAGATGTCCTCGTCCTGTCCTTCCTCATCCAATTCGCGGAATACATCAATCGTGTATTCGGTGAGCATACTGGCCAGTTTGATATTCAGACCGCCTTTACCGATGGCCAAAGAGACCTCTTCGGGTTTGAGGAACACCTCTGCTTTTCGCTCTTCTTCGTTGAGACGGATGGAAGAGATCTTCGCCGGACTGAGCGCACGCTGGATAAACAGTTGTATATTGGATGTATAGTTGATCACATCGATATTCTCGTTGCGCAGTTCACGGACGATGCCGTGGATACGACTTCCTTTCACTCCGACGCAGGCACCTACCGGATCGACACGGTCGTCGTAAGACTCTACCGCGATCTTGGCACGCTCTCCCGGAATGCGGGCAATGCGTTTGATGGTGATGAGACCGTCGTTGATCTCCGGCACTTCCATTTCAAACAGTCGTTGCAGGAACACCAGAGAGGTACGCGAAAGGATGATCTTGGGGTTGTTGTTCTTGTTGTCTACCCGGGCCACGACCCCGCGGGCGGTCTCGCCTTTGCGGTAGAAATCGCTGGGGATCTGTTCGGTCTTGGGCAACAACAATTCATTGCCTTCATCGTCCAGAAGCAGCATCTCTTTCTTCCAGATCTGATACACTTCGGCATTGATGATGGTTCCGACTTTGTCTATATACTTATTATATATACTGTCTTTTTCCAGTTCCAGGATCTTGGAAGCCAGTGTCTGACGCAGATTGAGGATAGCCCGGCGACCGAATTTGGCAAAGATCACTTCATCTGTCACCTCTTCTCCGATCTCATACGAAGCATCTATCTTCTGCGCTTCGCTCAGAGAGATCTGCATATTCGGATTGGTGAGCTCGTCATCCGCCACTACCTCGCGGTTGCGCCAGATCTCGAAGTCCCCTTTATCGGGATTCACGATCACGTCGTAATTTTCATCGGTGCCAAACATTTTCGCGATCACGCTGCGGAACGACTCTTCCAGTACGCTCACCATCGTGGTCCTATCTATATTTTTCAGTTCTTTGAATTCCGAAAATGTATCAATCAGGCTGATTGTTTCCTCTTTCTTGGCCATAATTTATTTAAAACTTATTAAGTACTTCGTATATTTTATATCATCGTACGCGAAGGTCTCCTCCACTTCCACCACCTGGGGACGTTTGGCACCTTCGGGCTTGATCTTTTTCTCTACGGTGAGGGTGATCTGCTGCTCGTCTGCCTGGCTGAGCACTCCGGAAAGTTTCTGTCCGCTTCTGAGCAACACTTCCACTTCACATCCGATGTGGTTGTAGTATTGCTGCAATACTTTAAAGGGCTGACCGATACCGGCCGACCCTACTTCCAGTTCGAAATCCTCTTCCTCGCGGTTGAGTTTCGACTCGATGTAACGGCTCAGACCGACACAATCTTCGATCCAAACCCCTTCGGCATGATCTATCTCCACAACGATCCGGTTGTCCGGATGCACTACGGTTTCTACCAGGAAATAGTCTTTATCTGCCAACCATTCTTCTACAATCTGGTTTACGGTTGCTTTCTCTATCATTGATTTACTAACTAAGAACAAAAAAAGGAGCTACTGCCCCTCCCACCTTTCATCCGTTTCGGCGACAAAGATACAAATAATCTGTTCGACTACAAAATATTAGAATAAAAAAGATTTTTATGCTTTTTATAGGACCAAAAAGTAATTTTCCCTTGTAAAACGAAAGAACCGGACCTACAGTTCACAGGGAGATTGGATGATCGGGATTTACATTTTGTATCAGAGAAGGGCATTTCCCAAAGCAAATATCCGGAAAATCGCTCGTTTTATTAATTTATACAAGAGGTTTTTATTGGCTTCCAGCAGAAGCAGGGACAGAGAGAATGTATACTTATCCGGAAAAGCAGTATTTTCTTGCAAAAATGGGGATAAGAAAGAATATTCATGCAGGTATAGTGTGCATAGTGTAGGTATAGTTTGTGCATGGAATACAGATAGTCTGTGCACAGAGTATTTTCAAACTATGCACAAATTACCGGCGAGCTACAAACAAGAAGCGATTTTTGTAATAAAAAGAGAGAAATTCTTCCGGATGGGCTCCCCTGAACGTGATTTGCAAAATCACAAAAGCATTCTTTATCCAATAAAAAAACATCTGTTAGATAGAAAATATTTCATATAAATAACAAAGATCCGTATATTTCGACCTGATACAAACATTTTGCTGAATTCAAACACTTATTCCACGCTTTATTTTCAACGAGTGACACAGCAGGAGCGGAATACGCCACTCCCGGAAATCTTTTTTATCATTCTGACATTTTGTAAACTGGCATTCTATTTGGATAGACAGCAGGCATACGCGTCCGGCTAAGACTGAAACAGCGAATCTTTATTTTGCTAACAAACCATGTGGCTGATTAAATGGGTTGAACCCGTCGTGTAGCCGAAATCCATCACGGACCGACGAAGTCCTGCCCCCTACTGAGGAAGTCAGGAAGGGATAGAACAAAAAATTTTACAATTTACAAATATAAATACCCCACTAATATCATATACCTGTAGAGACGCAAAGAGATTTACGATGTACTGATTTACGATGTACGATTGAAATTACAGAAAGAATATATTTGTAAATCCCTATGCGTACCATTTTATATGCAAACATACAAGACACACGGCATGCGTCTCCGCGATACACGTCCCATACAAATAGGAATCGGATCCATATATAAATGTGATAACATATACTGTGATAAAAAACACATTCCATACATGCAATGCACGTGTATGTTAGACATACCCCGCGGAGACGCAAATATGCGTCTCTACAGGTGGATGATACCATTGAGATATTTGCATTTTCAAATCGTAAATCGTAAATCGTAAATCGCTTTACATGTCTTTATTTGGTTCCTGCCATTTGCGGGTATCCGTACAGTGGATCAGCAGTGTCTGATCGCCTGCCTGTACCCGGAACTCACCGGCTTCGAGCACCCACTTACCATCGTATCCGACAAAGGCCAGATCGCTGCCTTTCAGACGGATGGTGACGCTCTTTGTTTCTCCGGGCTGCAACTCTATCTTTTCCAACCCACGCAGACGGCGGATATCCGGAGTGAGGGAAGCGATCAGGTCACTGGTAAAGAGCAATACACTCTCTTTTCCGGCCCGGTTCCCGGTATTGGTGACGTCTACGGTAAATTCCAGGGTATCTTCCGCAGTGAATTCACTCTTCGAAGCCCGGAGGTTGCTGTACCGATAGGTGGTATAGCTCAATCCGTATCCGAATGCCCATTGTACGGACATTACCGCATCGTAGTCATACGCACCCTCCATCTTTTCCAGATCTTCGCAGGGTTTGTAGTCGTAGGTGACCAGTGAATTGATCTCTTTCGGATAGGTGAAAGGCAGTTTTCCACTGAAGTTGGCATCTCCGGCCAGTAGATTGGCCAGCGCGTCTCCTCCGTAGTTACCGGGTAGCATGACATTGACAACTGCCTGTGCCAGCGGTTCCAGGTCGTTGATGATGCGCGGACGGCCTTCGTTCAGCACCAGGATCACTGGCTTGCCGGTAGCAGCCAGTGCCTTTACAAGCTCGCGCTGATTGGCAGACAGATACAGATCGGTCAGGTTGCCCGGAGTTTCACAATACGAATTCTCTCCGATACAGGCTACGATGTAATCTACACCTGCCGCGGCAGCTACTGCTTTGCTGATCTCCGGTTCGTTCTCTTCCCAGTACAATCCGCCTTTCTTATACGTAACACCCGGTTCATAGATCACCTGGTCGGCTCCGAATTTCTGTTGGAAGGCTTGCAGGATGGTACGATAGGCAGCCGTAAATTCGTCCGCTTTATCTCCCTGCCACGAATAAGACCATCCTCCGTTGAGGGTGCGCATGGAATTGGCATTAGGTCCCGTTACCAGGAGCTTCTTACCCGTAGCCAGAGGAAGGAGGTGATCTGTATTTTTCAGTAACACCAATGACTCTTCCGCGGCTGCCAATGCCTGGGCAGCATGTGCCGCGCCGCCAAACTCGGGATAGTCGGCAAGATCGGTCCACGGGGTTTCGAACAGTCCCAGGCGGAACTTCATCCGCAATACCCGGCGGGTCGCGTCGTCGATCCGCTCCATAGAGACCTCTCCTTCTTCGACCAGCTCTTTCAGATAGGTACAGAAACTCCATTCGTAGGGCACCATAGACATATCGATACCGGCATTGATCGCCATCCGGATGGCGTCTTTCTTTGAAGTGGCCACCTTGTCACGGGTATAGAGGTTGTTGATATCGGCCCAGTCGGTCACGATCAGTCCGTCCCAGTTGAGATCTTCTTTCAGCCATTGGGTCAGCAGTTCGTAGTTGGCATGGAAAGGCATTCCGTTGTTCATGGCAGAGTTTACCATCACGGACAATACCCCCGCGCGAACAGCCGCCCGGAAAGGTTCGAAATGTTTCTCACGCATATCCTGCACCGTAATGGAAGAGGGGGTACGGTCTTTTCCGGAGACAGGCACACCGTATCCCATGTAGTGTTTCATACAGGCAGCTACCGAGTTGCCTCCGATACGGTTCGGATCATTGCCCTGGAAGCCCAGTACAGATTCGCGTCCGAGCACGGCATTGACATAGACATCTTCGCCGAAAGTCTCCCACATACGGGGCCAGCGCGGATCACGACCGAGGTCTACCACCGGCGCAAAGGTCCAGGGGATGCTTCCCGCTTTGGTCTCGTAGGCAGAGATGCGCGATCCTTCCCGTACCAGCTGACGGTTGAAGGTAGCACCCATATTCACGCCCTGCGGGAACATGGTACCGCCCAGCGTATAGGTAGTACCGTGCATCTGGTCTACCCCGTATACACAAGGGACACCGATTACTTCGAGGGATTTTTCCTGAATGCGCTTGATGATCTCGTGCCATTTTTCGGGAGTTTGCCCCGTGGTACCCGGAGCGTTCAGGATAGAACCTATTTTGTATGTGCCGATCACTGTATCCAGTATGGCTTCATTGAATTGAAAGTTCGTGCCCGGATCGCTGTTCCAGTCGGCCAGCACGTCGAGAGTAAGCTGGGTCATCTGCCCGATCTTCTCTTCCAGGGTCATTCGGCCCAGAAGGTCTTCTACCTTACGTTCGATCTCCGGATCCGAAGGAATAGCCGGAGAGACGGCCTGCTGCGCGGATAAGGGGAGCAACAGCCCTGCCAGTGCCACAGATAAAAAAAGTTTTCTTCTCATCATTTTCATACTATTAGTTTTATTTTTTCAAGTTATTATACCGGACAAAGGTAAGAAGGATTCTGCAAATTAAACAACTGCTACTTCTTGCTTTTAGGGTCTGAAAAAGCAGAAATATAGGTCGGATTTGTTTCCATCTGCTTCCTTCTCACACCCTACCAGGTGCAGATAGATTTCTCTTGACAAGGATATGGAAAATCTTTATTATAAGTAAAAGTTCATCATTTATGGTATGTATACAACTTTGGTACACTGTAGAGACGCAAAGAGATTTACGATGTACAGATTTACGATGTACGATTGAAATTACAGAAAGAATCTGTTTGTAAATCCCTATGCGTACCATTTTATATGCAAACATACGAGACGCAAAGAGATTTCCGATTGGACGAACCAACGGTCGACGAAGTCAACCAGCGGTCAGCGAAGGGATTTACGATGTACGATTGAAAATACATGGTATCATACAGTTGTAGAGACGCATAGTGCGTCTGAGCACGCCGAATGGAAATGCATACATCATGCGAGATTTATTTTTTGTTAAACCTGCACCGCGGAGATACACGTTCCTGGGTTGGACCCGTGCCGTGGAGACGTACGCTCCTGGGTTGGACCTGTACCGCGGAGACGTACGCTCCGGGGTTGGTCCTGTACTGCGGAGACGCAACTATGCGTCTCTACAACAGGGAATCCCTTTCTCTGTAGGGGAAGGAACAGAAACTCATTTTTTGAATACACCTATAGATAAATCATACCACGTCTCTACAACAAAACGGAGCATGATACATACAAGGAATGATGAAGACTTACTTCATATATTATAATGTATATTTTCCGGTAATACATGGTCACCATAAGAATAGTTCCTTTGTTAAAAACACACTCTTATCAGCGAAAAAGCAACGGTACAAACTCCGTGAGGTAGATGCGCCAGTTTTTCCAGATATGCCCCTCTTCGGATTCAAAGTAGATATACTTATATCCCTTCTCATCGAGTATTTTCCGATAATCGACATTGGCCTGATACAGGAAATCGGTCTTCCCGATAGCGATCCAGTAGAGTTGGGGATCCTGGTCGAACTGCGTCTGCAACTTCTGTTCAAAGTTGTCATATACGGGTGATTCCACATCTTCACCCGGGAAGATCGCAGCGGAAAACAATCCGATATAGTCAAACATATCCGGATACTCTTTGGAGATATGCAGCGAGTGATAGCCACCCATAGACAGCCCTGCGATGGCACGTCCTTTTTTCTCCGCAACGGTCCGGTAGTTGCTGTCTACAAAACGTACCACATCGGGGAAACTTTCTTCCATACTCCCTTCCATGGTCTGCGGCAGTTGCATCGTAGGTTTATAGAATCCCAGAGTAGACTCGCCGGGGGCGGCTTCCTGATAGACATTTCCGTTGGTCATGACCACGATCGTCGGACGGGCTTCTCCCCGCGCGATCAGGTTGTCCAGAATCTGTGCCGTACGCCCCAGCGCAATCCAGGCCTCTTCGTCGCCTCCCATTCCGTGCAACAGGTAGAGCACCGAATAGCTGTCACTGCTTTGCTCGTAGCCGGGAGGTGTATAGATGGTGAGCCGACGTTCTTTGTCCAGCGTAGGACTGAAATACCACCGGCGGACTACGGTTCCGTGAGGCACGGCATTCACTTTATAGAGATCTGCGCGGCCTCCGTCGATCAGGAAGACATTCGTCAGCGAAGCTACATCCCGGATCAGGTAGACATTGTTGGGGTCGGTCACTTTCAGCTCATCTACTAAGAAGGAGTAGCTGTACAGTTCCGGTGCCAGCGGCGCGGGAGTGGTATAGGTCCAGAGCCCGTCTGCTCCTTTGGAGAGGTCGGCCACACCGGGTGCGTCAAAGGTACCCTGGGGAGTATCTACTTGCTGTGCAGGCAGGAAGTCTCCGGTGATCTGTACAGACGAGGCCTTCGGAGCATGGAACCGGAAAGTAACCGTGTGGTCGGGATGTATTTCAGGAGACACGATGTCCTGGCCACCCCAGAGTGCTTGTTGTGCGGAAACGGTGGCCACACACAACAGCAACGATACGAAGCTAATTACTTTTCTCATTTTCATTTTTATATCATTGATTTTGTTTTTACCGGGTTGTTTGCCAGGGATCATGCGGGATCTTTTACACTTTTCCCCGCAAAGTATCTATTTTTTCAATACCTGGAAAGGGATGTTGACGGTGGAAACAAATCCTGTATGGTCCAGCACATAGACATACAACCGATAATTCCCTGGCTCAGAAAGTGAATGGGAGAAGACAGGCTCCCGGCTCTGTACCACCTCTCCGACCCTCTCGGGGCGTGGTTCGTACGAACCACCGAATCCCAGGACGGTAGCTTCTTCGAGTATCTCCCATACGTAACTCAGCGGGTCTTCTTCCCGGTCGTAGGCAGAGACAACGGCTTCAAACGATTCACCGGCTTTCACCTGTACACTCTCTATGGCCTCTTTGCCATTCATCTTAAAATCTACTATGACAGGAGCTGTCTGTGTCGGTTCTTTCCGGGTCCAGACACGCTGCATAGCCTCTACCATCGGGGTCTTTTCACCCTGCAACGGCAATCCTTCCACCTGGTTTTCTACAAACATACTGAACCAGGTGGGGGTACGCTCTTCCTTCTGTCCCCAGAGAAACACAAACGATCCGAGGCAACGCGGGTTGGAGAAAATGTAATTGTTGTAACGTTCTTCATAGACCACCCGTTTTTCTTCGCTGGTCTGCTCAATGGGTGCCCCCCAGGAGGTAGAGGGCATCTCCCAGAAGCCACTCGGACCCCACTCGGTCACCATGAAAGGACCTGTATAGGAAGAACTGTTCACCATCTCCTCCAATACAACAATGGACCCGTAGCTATTGATACCTACAAAATCCAGTGTAGGAGTAAACCGGGCGATAGAGTCCAGGGCTGCCGCATTGTGAGCGATGACACTGGAAACTAAGTGGCGCTGGTCTATGGAGCGGATGAGCTGGGCCAACTCTTCCACAAAACTCCAGGCAGCACCGATATTGGCGTTTCCCAGATCAATCTCATTCCCGATGCCCCAGGCAAGGATCTGCTTCTCGTCCTTGAAGGTCTCTGCCAGCAACCGCACTTCCTGACGTACTTTTTCCTTATAACTTTCGTCAAAATAAAGGGCGGAATCTTTGGTCAGACCGATCCCTTGCATGATATACATGCCATGCGTACGGGCCTGCTCCACATCCCGCTGTATAGACTCTACCGAGCCACCCCAGGTACGGAAAGCATTCGCTCCGTTTGCCGCAGCTATATCCAGCCGGTTGGTGCCCCCTACTCCTTTTATATAGGTAGGTACACCGTCTATATACAGTTGAAACCGATTGTTTTCCTGTACTATACGGATACCGGAGGGGTCCGGATGACAACCGGACACAACAAAAAGGGCCATTCCCAACCCCAATAAAAAGTTCTGAATTCGTTTCATAAATATCTATTTTTAATGTGTATGAATCTACCTGTCCGAGCCACCTGGCATCAGATCATACGATTCCCCGTACAGGAAGATGTATACCTGCGGGATAGATTGTTCCGGAAAGAAAAGGACGGCCGGGCCGCCAACATGGATATGGTAAGTGGAGATGACTTTTCCTGTTCGGAGAAAAGCACAATGCGCACAAATATACTATTTTTTCATTTCTCCTGATATACGTATGCCTTTTTATTTTTCAACAGGGGTCTGACGGATGCAGGGTTTTCCCGGAGAAGAACAGGTACCCGCTTGCATACAGAGGATTTATTCTTATCTTTACCTCATCAATCTTATACACTATGGCCCATCGTCTCGATACAAATAAACAGTTCATGGTTGGCAACGGTATACTGGCCTTTGCTGTACTCTTCGTAGTAGTGATCTTTGTCTATATGAGCCTGCGCCTCAGCCGACAGCAGGATGCGGAACGAACCTTTATAGAAAACTATACCTTCCGGTTGGAGAAAGGATTCACCGGGAAGTCTATCTCCGTTTATGCCAATGACAGTTTGTTGCTCGACCAGCTGATCGGGGAAGAGCCGGTTGTATTGTCTGTCCGTCGTTTCGATGAGCATACCGCTCTGCTGATCGTGGATAAGGAGACCGAACAGGTAGCTACTTTCGGCCTGAGCGAACTGGGAGGGACCTACCGGTTCGAAAAAGATGAGAATGGCATACGGCTGTTGCCGCAGTAAACGAACCTGCTGCCTTTTTTCCGTTTATCCGTATCCTTCCTGTACCGGGTACACTCAGCAGCCGATTGCCTGGGTACTACTGCTACCTGAAGGTAGGTAATTCCGTCTCTGGGGTGCTTCATAATTCCGGGATTGTTGATACATTTCACGGCTCTTTTTTGTACCTTTGCACCGGATTTTTCCACGCGACACGAAGTTATATCATTAAAACAAAATTATATGAGTAAGAAAGCCCTCTTAATGATCCTCGATGGCTGGGGGATCGGTAATCACGGAAAAGCGGATGTCATTTTCAATACTCCTACTCCCTACTGGGACTATTTAGTAAGTACTTATCCACACGCTCAACTTCATGCCAGCGGAGAGAATGTAGGTTTGCCCGACGGACAGATGGGCAACTCGGAAGTAGGTCACCTCAATATCGGTGCCGGCCGTGTGGTGTACCAGGACCTGGTGAAGATCAACCTGGCTTGCCGCGACAACAGCATCCTGAAAAACCCGGCTGTGGTTTCGGCTTTCTCTTATGCCAGAGAGAACCACAAAAACATCCATTTCATGGGACTGACCTCGGACGGTGGGGTGCATAGTTCACTGGATCATCTCTACAAATTGTGCGATATTGCTAAAGAGTACGGACTGGAGAATGCCTATATCCACTGTTTTATGGACGGACGGGATACCGACCCCAGGAGTGGAAAAGGATTTATCGAACAGCTGGAAAAACATACGCAGGCTTCTGCCGGAAAGATTGCTTCGATCGTCGGACGCTACTATGCCATGGACCGCGACAAACGCTGGGAACGGGTGAAAGAGGCGTATGATCTGCTGGTAAACGGTATAGGTAAAAAAGCTACGGATATGGTAGCCGCGGTACAGGAGTCTTACGACGAAGGGGTGACGGATGAGTTTATCAAACCGATCTCGAACGCGAACTTCGACGGGACCATTCAGGAAGGGGATGTGGTGATCTTCTTCAACTACCGCAACGACCGCGCCAAAGAGCTGACCGTGGTGCTCACCCAACAGGATATGCCGGAAGCAGGTATGCATACCATTCCGGGACTGCAATTCTACTGTATGACCCCGTATGATGCTTCTTTTGAGGGTGTACATATTCTTTTCGATAAAGACAACGTACAGAATACCCTGGGAGAATACCTGGCTAATGAGGGCAAAACCCAGCTACACATCGCGGAAACGGAAAAATACGCGCACGTGACTTTCTTCTTCAACGGAGGCAGAGAGACTCCGTATGAAGGGGAAGAGCGCATCTTAGTGGCTTCTCCCAAAGTGGCTACGTACGACCTGAAACCGGAAATGAGTGCCTACGAGGTAAAAGACAAATTAGTAGAGGCGATCCACAGCAACCGGTTCGATTTTATCGTGGTAAACTATGCCAACGGTGATATGGTGGGCCACACGGGTGTATATGAGGCCATCGAAAAAGCGGTGAAAGCGGTGGATGAATGTGTGAAAGAGACCATCGAAGCAGCCAAAGCCAATGGTTACGAGGCCATCATCATTGCTGACCACGGAAACGCGGACAATGCGGTGAACGAAGACGGCACACCGAATACGGCGCATTCCCTGAACCCGGTACCTTGTATCTACGTCACCGAAAACAAAGAAGCAACCGTAGGAGAAGGTCGCCTGGCAGATGTGGCTCCTACCCTTTTGCAAATCATGGGTATGGAGATACCCGCGGAAATGACGGGTAACGTACTGATCGGATAAGATCGGTAGAGATAGATAGTAGGAATAGGGTATCTGACCAGGTATGTGTGACCTGTCAGATACCCTATTCGTTTTTACTATTTGCTTCCTATCGGGGCAATTTACTTACAGATAGTTGCAAATAATCTCTTTTCTCTGATTCTGACAAGATGATTTTATGGGTATCTGGGAGAACAGCATCCATGCAAAAGTTATGTTTATACCAGAATACCGTATAATTTTCCGGAATGGAGAGGAAAAATGAATCTATTTGCAAATAGAAAAGGGCTATTGTATCTCTACAAAAGGCCTTTTGTAGAGATACAATAGCCCTTTTTTCCCGGTACAATAGCTCTTTTTTAAACGGAGGTACAGTTTGAGAGACAAAATAACAAAGAAAAACAGGGGAGAAATCTCCGGATTACCTCTCCGCAGAGTGTTTTTCTCACTAACATTTAGCATCGGATCATAGAGCCAAATATACAGAACCGCAAGCAAACCCGGCATATCTGCATCCATTTGTTTCTCTAACTCCTCATAAAGCAACTTTTTATCAAAGGCCTAATCGTCATACAGGAATTATTTCAGACCGATCGACGACCAGGATCAGAAAAAGGCATTCCTGACCCATCAGATTATCATTTTGACATGTTGCCACCTCCGCCAGCAAGTTTTAAAAAGGCAGTCTGAACTGCCGCAGTTCTTTCCGTAAGAGTTGTGCTTTATTGTCTGTGACTTCATCCATCAGTTTCCAGAATCCGGGACCGTGATTCATTTCCCGGGTATGACAGAGTTCGTGCAGAAGCACATAGTCTATCAGATGTCCGGGAAGCAATACCAGATAGGAAGAGAGGTTGATGTTTCCCTGCGCCGAACAACTTCCCCACCGGCTACGGCTGGTATTGATCTTCAACTTCTCATACGAAAAGCCATATTTCCCGGCCAGCCTATACAAACGGGGAGGCAGGATGATCTGGGCATTGCGTCGCAAAGCCTCTACGATCACCTTACGGAGCCACTTTTGCAACTCTTCGTCCTGGAAATCGGCATCCGGCGGACAAATGATCCGCATTTCTCCCAACTCCGAATGGGACAGGAATTTCTTCCGGTCGCCCCGGGTCAGAGAGAGTTTGAAATATTCGGTATCGATCCGGTAATCCGGATCGATCAGCGGCGTATCGTGCTTCTCACGGGAAAGCTGTAGTTTGTAACGCAACTTCTCTATCGCTCCCCGTATCTCCCGTTCACTGGTGCCGGGGGGGATGCTGACATGAATGGCATCTGACTTCGTACGAAAGATCAAACGTCGTGCCCGCGGATGTGTCTTCACTATAAATCGTCCCAGTTGGGTATCTTCAATAATCATTTGTTTTGTCTGAAAGTGTTGATGCAAAGTAACTGAAATCGGACAGTTACTTTATACAAAGGTAAGCAAAACCGTAC
>JAJBTC010000103.1 GCA_020861095.1 Bacteroides sp. | reverse complement strand
TGTAGAGATTCTTGTGGGATCTTCTTTTTTAGGTGATAACCAGAAAAGAATGTATTTACAGAATTATAAAATGAAATTGGATCGGTTTCGGAGGAAAGATCTGAATGAGTTATTTATGAAAGAATGATGGATCCTTATTCTGGGAGGCCTCCTCGTAAAAACCCAGATATTGGATTTTTTTGTATGGCTGCATCTCGTGAAGAAAGAATCCTATTCTTTATACCAGTGATAAACTGATTGCTTAACTTTAGTAGATTCATGCTATTTCGTAATTTCAAATTGTGAACAGACTGCGTTCACAATTTCTATTATTTGATTTTTAGTTGCTTCTCCCAATGAATTTATTCATTCATTTTCCATTTTATCCTTTGTTTCCCCCATTTGCTAAAAGGATATACTCTTTTCTTTTTGTCTGATCCATGTTACTGCCAGGTATTTTTACCCTTTTATTCAGCCATTTGTATATATTCCTCTATGCGTTGCTGGCACAGTCTTTGAACCAAGGAGAAAAGTGCTTCTACCTTTACCATCAGTATTTCTATGTCTTCTTTGGTTACAATAAATTGAGGATTGTAACGTGCTTCTACATAAGCAGCTTTCAGCAAATTGAACAGGTTCTTTTGTTCTTTGGTCTGCCTGGGAAATATTTCCTCAAATTCAGGAGAATATTTTCTTACCGATGCCAGCAATTTACTGAGGTTGTGCTGCTTGTTGTTCTGTAAGGTATATACTAATCTTACAGCATAGAAAAGATTTTCGCAGGTTTGGTGAAGGTGAAAAGCCCCAATTTATATTTCTCATCTTTATAATCATATCTTGCACTGCGGAGAAAATCATTAGCATGTTCCCATTTTTCTTCAAAGTATTTCTCCGCTTGCTGTTTGATCTCTCCATAATTGAGTTTCCTGCGGCGTGCCAGTTTAAATTTTTTGTTATCGTACAGAAGGATTCCCTCTTTTTTGATTTGGGTATAGAAATAGCGGCCTTCGGAGAGGGATTTGTTCAATGCTTTTATATCCTCGTTGATAAACTGTACAGGAGTTTGCAACTCGGGATCTTGGTAGTAGATCTCTTCGATATTGTCTAATTTCTGCCCTACTTCTTTGTCTCTGGCTCCGTGTGTAACTACCAGCAGGTCGTAATCACTCATATAAGAGGTACGGATGCCAAACTCCACACGTTCGTCGTACTCCACGTATTTACCTGTGGCGTAGCTACCGTAGAGAATGATCATCTGCGTTTGTGGGATACGTTCGAGTATCTTGCGGATGAGATAGTGCAGATCGTCTTGTTTGCGTTTGGGCAAATGGGCAATGGAGTGTTTCATGATACAACTTTCTTGTGGCTGTAAAGATAATAAAAACAGAGGATTTTGTGTTGAAAATGATAAGTAGAAGTTCATAATTAACTGTACATATATTATACTCCGTTGTCTTATAGAGAATGGGTATACTATGTATTTATAAACATATCCCCACCACATGGATCTCTCTTACTTTGTCTACAGAGAAAGGGATTACCTGTTGTAGAGACGCATATTTGCGTCTCCATATTTACGTCTTCATATTTGCGTCTTCATATTTGCGTCTCCGCGGTGCAGGTCCAACAAAAAAGTATCCCGAATTGTATATGCATTTCCATTCGGTATGCGGAGACGCAAATATGCGTCTCTACTTATTCGGAATGAAGTAAGTTCTGTAGAGATGGTAAATGAGGATCGGGAAAGAAGCAGAATCAGGAGCGGGGAGAAGTTTAAAGAAGGGAGCCATTAACTTATCCGGAAAGTTGGCAGATTGGTTGCAATGTGTTATTTTTGTGT
Source organism: Bacteroides sp. (assembly GCA_020861095.1). Classification (GTDB taxonomy): domain Bacteria; phylum Bacteroidota; class Bacteroidia; order Bacteroidales; family Bacteroidaceae; genus Bacteroides. The sequence continues at coordinate 4,652 of JAJBTC010000103.1, read as the reverse complement.
ACGGAAGAAGATGCCGGATGGTGTTCCGGGCTTCTGCCATGTATGAGAAAACAAAAGCGTTAGCTATTGGGGTATGAGACCATAAAGACCAACTGATATACACTCCCCAAAATAGCTAAGTGTCATGCCATAGGCGTGGGCACTTAGTCTATTGGGAGTGTGAGGTTTGGTCGCCTTGGTCTCATCGTAGCTGGGTGTTCCACGCTTTTTTTATGTAGAATCGGTCTGTAGGGACACCAGGCCGGAATTATTTTGAATAAACTATGCAAAAAACTCCATTTGTAGTGGTTTCTTCTGTATCCTGTGTGGGAGAACTCCTGCACAGGTACGTTCCGGAAAGATCTTTGGATCTTACCTGCCATTGTTTTCAGTGGCTTGTTTCACAGCGCCTCCGCGTTGTTCCTGTCTTGTCGGCCTGTGCGGCTATCGCCGCTCTGCCTGGTACCTCTTTTTTTCATATACCTGCGTTTCATCCTTTACACGTGTGCCAGTCATGAAAACGCCTATTGATATGCAACCTCTTTACACGTATGTAAACGAGGAGATGACGCCGTTGGATCTGCTCAAATGCCTCAATGGGCTATCTATAGACTATACGCGACTCCTGATCGGTAAGATGGAAGAAGATGATCCGAAACAAGAGGTCGACTGGGAGACATACAACTACCTGTATGAAATACATCGCCTCAGTGTCTGTCTGATCGAGGGGATGCGCCGTGCCCAGAACCAGCAAGCCAGGGGATCTGTGGGAGAGCGGGTAGTCGAAAGAAAAACGGTGACCAAAAGAGGGAAATAACTTTTTCCCTGGGATAGTATACAGAAAGACGTTGGTCTGTCAGGTGCTGTGCCTGTAGAAGGCGGATAAACAGACCGGAAAATAGCTGTTTTTTCCTGCGAATGGAGTTCCTCGCTGATCTGTCGTTAGTCCGTGCGGCAGCAGAGAGTGGTTTCGCGGGAAAAAGAGCAGTAGGGCCGGTTGGTTTATAACAGAGAAGGTGTCGGGCCGTGACGGCCCGGATGCCGGGCAGACTGTGCCCTACGGCTTACCATAAAAGAACACAACCTCCGGTCGGGACAGCCGGAGGATATACGGACTGTTATGAATGCGACAAATTCTTATCCTTACCTGCCAGAGTGTTTTCCGGCATTGATAGAGTGTGCTTTGCAGATGCTGGGCAGGCAACGCAGCGAGGCAGAGAGCATATTCGAGCCCTATCTGACCGACCCTTATGTGGTATCGGAAGAGGCCGGTGATCCGATATGGATACAGATCACTCTGGCCGATGGCGATACGGAACTGGGGTTCTCTTTTGATCTGAAACAGCAGTGTGAATATGCTTTTGTGTTTCTGCGTGGTCCGGTACCACAACTGGGAGATTGTGTGCGCTATTTTAGCGCGAACTGGAACTATTGTTCGCGCTACTGGAGACTGGGAGAGGTGGTAGTGAAGCTGGATAAGACCGATGATGAGGTCTCTTGCCAGTTCTCCGCAGCCAGTGCACTGTTTTTGTAAGGCAACGGATGAAGATGTATCAGAAGTGTGTGCGTATCCCGTGTACATTTTTGATACATTTTTCTGTTTCGGCGCATACGGATTCCCAGGAAGGATCTCTCCATCGTTTCGCGCTGTGAGCATGGTTACATTTTCTTCCGTATCGCCGGATTTCTCTCTATCACCGATGGTATTGACTTTTCATGGTTTTTGCAGTAACTTTGATCCATGAAAGATCCCGATCGGTTTTACCTCAGCCTGCCTGAACCTCAGAGGGGCGCGTTGTTGGCCTTGAGAAGAATCCTTCTCAGCTATGACAAAAATACCTCGGAAACACAGAAATACGGAATGCCCTGTTTCCTGTACAAAAGGAATATCCTCTGCTATCTGTGGACAGACAGGAAGACGGAGAAGCCTTATATCCTGATGGCCGAAGGCAATCATCTGACGCATCCGGCCCTGGAGCAGGGCAGCCGGGCGCGGATGAAGATCCTGCGTGTCGACCCGGGAACAGATATTCCGGTTGATGGGATCAGGGAGGTGCTGCGCGAGGCCATAGAACTGTATCGGAAGGGGGTAGTGAAGTTGAAATAGAAGAGGTTTTTGTTGTTCGTAACCTCTTAAAGACATTCCTATACACGTACAATCACTCCCGGTATCTATCCGGATTGGATGAGGCGAACGGTTTTCGGGAGTGTGACAAGCCAGTGCGGAAAGTTGTCGTTGATTGGCTTTCTTATTCCTGTCCGAACCTGAATATCGTAATCTGTCCGTTCTCTATACTTATAAGCAGTGCATTGCCGCTCTGCTCTTCGGTTACGGCCAGCAGATAGCCCTCTTTGTAGGGGATTTCCTGACTGTTGTCCGGACGCCAGAGGAACACATCTCCCACATGTTGTACCTTCCCGAATTTCCCGTTCTTTCCGGTGGCTATGTACGTAGCTGCCGGGTGGTGCCTCCAGTCCTCATTTTGGGTAATCAGATGATACACCTCTCCCTGATACTGGAAGGAGGTCAGCGCCATGATGCCTGCGGAGTCTGCCAGGATGTCCACTCCCTGGGTCGATTTGCTTTCGTAGGCTCCGATCCGTTTTTTGGATCTTTTTTTCGCCGCTTGCAGGGCGGTTGGATCGCTGATCCGGAGTATCTGCGCGGCTCCGAACATATGGCTGGATGTCGTGGTAAGGATGTAGCTGTTGCCGGCAAGCTGAGCCTGTATGGCACAGCTTGCCGCGCATTCGTATTTCTTTCTGGTGTTTTTGTCCCTGAAGTACACAGTTCCTCCCCACTCTCCGCTGCAGGACGCGGTAATCTCGAAGCATTCGTCTGCATAGATCGTCCGGTTTTTCTCTCTGACACGTCCTTTGCGCCGGAATTTTGTCCCGTCGTACTGATATTCTATGTATGCGGTTTGCCGGAAATCTTTGAACAAAGGTTCCCAGGTAATGAGTTTTCCCTCCTTGGTGAACAGGGTTTCTATCCATACGTTGGGACTGCGGAAAGGTTCTTCCCGTCCTGCGGCATCTATCCGGGTAATGTCCCTCTGTTCGTTCAGGCAGTAAAAGGCTCCCTGGTAGTAGGTTGCCGAGAGGATAGGAGCGCTGGTGCGGAATGTAACGGTGTCTATCGGAAAAGGTTGTGCCAGGCCAACAGTGCCTGTCAGCCACACGACCATTGCTATATAAAGAGATCTGTTCATATGTATGACAGTCTGTTTGTGTGTGTATCGGCAGGTTGTTCTCTACAGGACCAGTATCCAGCAGATCAGTGCGGAAAATATACCCAGGAGAATGGTGCGTATCCTGTCTTTGTGAGTGATACTGATGGCTGCCGTATATCCTCTTTTGCGCATCTGGTTGCCCGAAGCCACAATCCCTATCGTAAGGATAAGAGGAACCACAGGTATCCGGATCACAATCAGGTGGGGTACCCAGAATAGCATGAAGCAGGCTATGCTGGTGATCAGCAGGATGTACGTGAATGTCCAGTGCCATTTTCCACGGTACCAGAAGCTGCTTCCGGTAGCTATGCAGAGCAGACTGAAATAGATAAAAGGCAAAGTGTTTTCTTTGTATGTGAGAAACCAGACACCTCCTTCGGAAAGCTGTTCTGCCTCTGCTACAGTGACCAGACGTGTAAGATCATAGATCTCACCTACAAGAATGGTTATCCCCAGGAGCAGTTCTACAAGGGCCACGGACCTGATCAGATCTTTTTTCTGTTTCATAGGGTGTCGGATGTTATGTGTCGTTGTGTTGCAGGCGACTAAAATAATAAATCTATCTCATTTTTCTGTCTGTTGGCGGATTTATTTATTCAGAAAGGGCTATAGAAGATCAGATACATCATGGCCAGATTGAATCCGGCGTGTGAGCATATGGCTCCATAGAGGGAACCGGCTGTTTGTTTGCATCTGAAAAAGACCTGGCTGGCGACAAACATACACACCACCCACAACAGAGCGGGTATCAACAGGAAGTGCCAGTGTCCGTTCTGGTAGATGATCCCGAAGTGTGCCAGGTGGGTGAGGGCAAAGGCCAGGCTGTCGAAAACGGAAGCCCTTGTTTCTCCGAACTGTCCGGTGAAGCTACCGTGAATGACTCCCCGGTAGAGCAGTTCTTCGCCAATGGGGCTGAGCAGCATACTGGGAATGGAGGCAATGATGAAGTAGGTGAGCCGATCGGAGTTGCTGATCTCCGCGGGAACAGCTCCTGCACCCGCGATGTAGTTCAGCGGTTGGTGGATGGGGTCGCTGAACAGCCAGCCAAACAGTACGAACACAACTACGCAGCAGAGCCCGCCTGCCAGGAAAGAAGCAGGTAGCCACAGGAAACTACGTGGTCGTCTCAGGCCGATCTCTTTTCTTCCCTGACGGGTGAGGAAGATCAGCGGTGTGAACCACATCAGCAGGAAGATCATACATGCTGTGTTGTAGCCTCCGGATACATTGGCATGGAGTACAAGTATGAACCGGGGGATACCGAACAGAAGGATCAGAAACAGCCCGAATTTCCCGTTGTACCGGAATAAGGGCTTCCAGAAAGGACGCAGCGTGGTTTTGTAAGAAATAGATCGTTCCATCGTAATTTGTTATTGAGGTTGTAAAGATAAGAAAAATATATAAATACGTATACGAACCAGAGAATCTACGGAGTGTACC
>JAJBTC010000174.1 GCA_020861095.1 Bacteroides sp. | reverse complement strand
GAATTATAGAAAGTTTTTGAATAAGAGAGAAAAAATGGAAGGAAAGGATAATTTTTTTGTCTCTGTTAAGGGTCATACAAACAGGGAATGTCCCGAAAAAAGAATATAGGTTGGGGTAATGAATAGAAAATGAGTTTATTCAAATTTCAGGCGTGGGTCTGGTATTTTCAAAAGAATCAGGTATATGTTTTCTATTTTTTTGCTATAACTGATGGATAGCATGTATTGCTATGTATATGGAGGTTTTATGGCGGCAGATAAGGACTTTATATCAGTTAAATAAGGTTAACTCCTCTTTATGCCCAGGTGATCTGCAATCTTTCCTGATCTGCTCTTGTTATTTGTAATATAATGTATGAAAGTGAGTTCTTGAAATCTGAAATGGAATTGTTATGAAAAAGTTCTTTACTGGTTTGATGTTTCTGTTGTTGGTTGCCCCCTTTGTGCATGCCGATGATATAACTAAGGATGAAATGAAATTACCGGCCGAAGCCCGTAGCTTCATCAAACAGCATTTCCCGGATATGGAGATCTCCCATATCAAGATCGATAAAGGATTGCTGAGATCAGACAAGTATGAGGTCGTTTTTACCAATGGTGTAGAGATGGAGTTCGACCATGAAGGAAAATGGAAAGAAATTGATGGTAAACATCATATGGTACCCTCTTCTGTATTACCGGATCAAATAAGAAATTACATCAGCAGTAATTTTAGTCGGGGACATGTGACGAAAGTGGAGCGTACAAGCATAAGATATGAAGTGGAATTGAATGATGATGTGACACTGAAGTTTGATGAGGATGGAAACTTTCTGAAATTGGATGATTGAGAAATACTGCCCTGGAAAGAGAGTTCCTGTATAAAAAATACTTTTGGCCTGGATTGTGATCCTGTATATGGCCAAAAGTATTTTTTTCTTTTAAGACATCTGATGGTTACATCTGTTCGTAATCTTTGGCCAGTCCGCCTTCGCTGGTCTCTTTGTAAAGAGAGGGAAGATCGTGGCCGGTCTGCTTCATCACAGCCACTACTTTGTCAAAGGATACCCGATGCATTCCATCTGTGAAGGAAGCATACAAATTGGCATCCAGGGCACGGGCCGCCGCGTAGGCATTCCGTTCGATGCAAGGGATCTGTACCAGCCCGCATACCGGATCGCAGGTCATGCCCAGATGGTGTTCCAGTCCCATCTCCGCAGCATATTCGATTTGTGCCGGACTGCCTCCGAACAATTGATTAGCTGCGGCAGACGCCATGGCGCAAGCGACTCCTGCCTCTCCCTGACAACCAACTTCCGCTCCGGAGATGGAAGCGTTGTATTTGACTATATTTCCGATGAGACCGGCTGTGGCCAGGGCGCGAAGGATGCGCAGGTCGCTGAAATCCCTGCTCTTCTGCAAGTGATAGAGGACAGCGGGTACTACGCCGCACGACCCACAGGTGGGAGCGGTGACAATTTTTCCTCCCGATGCGTTCTGTTCGCTTACCGCCAGAGCATAAGCGAAAACCAGCCCTCTGGATCGCAGAGAGTCTTTGTATCCCGTGGCTCGTATGTAATACGTAGAAGCTTTTCTTCTGAGGTTTAGCGGTCCGGGCAGTACACCTTCTTCTTCCAGTCCCTGCCGGATCGGCTCTTTCATGGTATCCCATACCGTTGCCAGATAGTCCCAGATATCGGAGTCTTCGCACTCTTTTACGTATTCCCAATAACTTTTTCCGGTATGTTCGCACCAGTTGAGGATCTCCGTCATACTATTCATGGAATAAGCTTCGGGCTGCTCAATGGAGGGGGAATGACCGGATTCGGCCAGTGCTCCCCCACCTATGCTGTAGACTGTCCAGCTATCGGAGATGCTGCCTGTACTGTCGATGGCTTCGAACTTCATACCATTCGGATGGAAAGGAAGGAAGATTTTCGGCTCCCAGAGCAGTTCTACAGGAGCCACTGGTTCCAGTGTGTCGAGGATAGCCACATCTGTCATGTGACCCTTACCCGTAGCTGCCAGACTACCGTACAGGGTAACCCGATAGGAACAGGGAGCGGGGTGACGCCCGAGGAAAAGTTCGGCTGCTTTTCTGGGTCCCATGGTATGACTGCTGGAAGGACCGGTACCGATACGGTAAAGTTCTTTGATCGATTTCATCTGGAGACAACTTTCCGGATTATATAATATGTTTCCCGATATCCGGATGTAAGTTGGATATCGTTCAATTCCACTTTTTTTCCTGAAATACAAAGATACGATAAAAGCTGTCGCTACCATTATCATCCAGGCAAAAATGTAACCGTATTTCCAATTCAGTTCAGGCATATTTTCGAAATTCATGCCCCATACCCCTGCCAGGAAAGTCAGTGGAATAAATATAGTAGATACTACGGTCAGTCTTTTCATAATGTCATTCCTCCGCAGATCATTGTTAGAGATGTAGAGGTCTACCAGTGCTGAAAGCGTTTCCCTGCAAATCTCAATGGTTTGCAGGATCAGTTGCAGATGGTCGTTGACGTCGTTATAGAAAGGACGATTGACCTTATGGATCGTACCGTTGCCCAATCGGAATAGTTTCACATACTGCTCTTTCAGAGGCAGGATGGAGCGTTTGACGGTCATGTAGTGACGGCGCAGACACTGGATACGTATCCCTATATCACGGTTGTTGTGAATGGTGAGCAGTTCTTCTTCCAGATCCTCCAGTGCGTCATCTATATTGGTTACCAGTATGTTGTAATCTGCCATCACACTGTTGAGCAAGACACTGAACAGGTAATCTGGCTGGCGGTTCCATATTTTCAGGATATTCTTTCGTAAAGCAGCGGTCACATCACTGAAAAAATCGTCGGCCTGTTCCAGGAAAGTCAGTACGAAATTGTTTCCCAGGATCAGACACAACTGTTGTTGCTGTACCTCATCATCATCCAGTTTAGGCAGGTAGAAGAGTTTGGTGATCAGGAGTGTATAGCTGTCATACTCTTCAATTTTAGTGGGCTGATTGGCATTGAGAATATCCTGGATGACAAGAAAATCTACATTGAAATGGTCACAGACCTGCCGGATGACTTCCGTATCCTGCAAGCCTCGTATCTGTAGCCAGTTGACTTTCTCATTTTTCAGGTTCGCCCGGATGACGGAAAAATCTTTAGTCGATTTTTCTGCTATTCCTTCCGGACCGTATGTATACAGGTAAAGCATGGTTGGGGTAGGGCTCTGACCCATATACGACAGATTTTCACTGAGTAGATTGTTCTTCATAACGGAGTATTTTCCGGTTGTTTCCGAAAGGGAAACAGCCGGAATGACAACAGAAGACTCCGATGGATTGTTTGCAGGTTATACGTTTTATCTTCCGGCACTGTGGTCGCTTTTGCAGAAATCTGTTCTGTAGGATCAGGCCAGATCTACTACCGTGATACCCGCTCCGCCGAATTGTACATGTTCATCGGCAAACCGGCGCACTCCGGGAACAGTGTCCAGATACTGACGTATCAGGGTACGTAGAGCACCGGTCCCGGTTCCGTGCAGGATACGAACACGATCCATACCTACCAGTATCGCTTCGTCAACGAAATAGGTAACAGCCTGTATCGCTTCCTCTCCACGCATCCCCCGTACATCTATGTTTTGTTTGAAGTTGAGCTTCTTCTGATACATCTGATCCTGTGTCTGGGTACTGACAAAGGTAGATCTTGCCGGTTCTTTGCGGACGGTTGCTGTGGTTCTTTCCAGACGATCCAGTTTTACCGTAGTTTTCAGGCTGCCGAAAGCCACCACTGCATTTTTACCTGTGATCTCCAGGATCTCGCCTACACTGGTCTGTCCTTTGATCTTTACGGTACTGCCTATGGTCAATGGCGCTGTCTGGGGGTTTGCCTGTTGGGATATTGTATGGTCGGCCGGTTGTTTTTTCTTATCCTTGCGCCTGTCCTGCTTCTCCCGCAGTTTTTCCATCTTCTTCGCGATCTTATCCTCCTTTTCCTGTCTTTCGAGTGCTTCCATCGAAGTACGGAAATCGCTCAACTCCTGACGTACCTGTCGGGTTTTCTCCCGATCGGCCTGTGCCTCTTTGATGGTGCGTATCGTATTCTCAATGCGGGCATTGGACTCGCTGAGCAAATGTTCGGCCTGCTCTCTGGCCTGACGAAGTATCTCTTTGCGCGACTGATGCAATTCTGCTATTTCCTTTTCGTACCGGGCTATCGTCTCTTCCATCTGCTTTTCACGTTGACGGATGTTCTGGCGTTTGTTCTCCCAATACCGTTTGTCACGCACGATATCCTGCAGGTATTTATCCGCGTTGATGTATTCGCTTCCTACAATCTCCGAAGCATCGGCGATCACCTCCTCCGGCAGGCCGATCTTCCGGGCTATTTCCACAGCAAAAGAGCTACCCGGATTGCCTATCTGCAATTGATAGAGTGCCTGCATGTGGTGTCGGTCGTACAGCATGGCACCATTCACCACCCCTTCATGGTCTTCGGCGAAATGCTTCAGATTCTGGTAATGAGTAGTGATCACACCGAATGTCTGTTTGTCGTTGAAACGTTTGAGAACCGCTTCTGCAATGGCCCCACCGATCTGTGGTTCCGTGCCTCCTCCGAACTCATCGATCAGGATCAGGCTGCGGGCACCGCATTGCTTCATCATCACCTTCATATTCGTCAGGTGTGAAGAATACGTACTCAGGTCGTCCTCGATAGATTGTTCGTCGCCGATATCAATAAAGATATCTTCGAATATTCCGGTCCGGCTCCGTTCGTGCAGGGGGATCAGCAGTCCGCTTTGCAGCATATATTGCAGAAGCCCTACCGTTTTCAGACATACCGATTTCCCTCCGGCATTAGGACCGGATATAATAAGTATACGTTGATGTTCGTTGAGTTCGATGTCAAGTGGTACTACTTGTTTTCCATGTTTGGCCAGCGAGAGTTGCAAGAGAGGATGTACCGCTCCTGTCCAGTCGATTTGCTGAACATCTTCCAATACCGGGCGTATGCCTCCTGTGCGTAGCGCAAAGTAACTTTTGGCACGTATAAAATCGATCTCAGCCAGAAATTCATACGATTGTAGTATCTCAGGTATAAAAGGGCGTAGTATATTCGAAAATTCTGTCAGAATGCGGATGATCTCTCTGCGCTCTTCCCCTTCCAGTTCCCGGATACGGTTGTTGGCCTCCACTACCTCCGCGGGTTCAATAAATACGGTCTTTCCACTGGCCGATTCGTCATGTACGATTCCTCTGATCTTTCTTTTCAGGGCAGGTGCTACCGGGATCACGAGACGGCCGTCGCGCATGGTCGGAGTCACATCTTTCTCTACATATCCCTCCGATTGCGCGCTGCGCAGGATGCTGTGAAGCGAACGGGATATGCTGTTCATGGTGCCGGACAGTTCCCGGCGTATGCGTGACAGATCGGACGAGGCATTGTCTTTGACCTTTCCGTATTTGTCCACAATAGCGTGTATCCGGGAAATAAGCTGGGGAAATACGACCGTATCTCCGGCCAGGCGGTGAAGTACCGGATAGGTCACCTCTCCATTCTCCTCACTGTCATCTTCTCCTTTGCGTTGCAGGAATCTGACAATGTCCCGGATGGTTTCCAGGGAGCGCAGCAAGTCAAAGAGCTCCTGTTCATCCAGGTACATACCTTCTATACGCACACGTTTCAACGCGGGACGCACATCGAAGAAATATTGATCGGGGAAATTTTCTTCCTCTTGGAGGATACGGATAAATTCTGCTGTGCTGTCCAGTTGCCCGGCAATGGTAGAATAATCGGTGAGGAAGTTCATCTCCTCTACCCGTTCTTCTCCCAGCGGACTCAGGCAATGTCCTTTCAGCAACAGACGTATTTGATCGAAACCGATTTTCTGTTCGAAATTCTGTGGATATATCATTTGTTCTTTTCTCTATGTTGTATGATGCAGCTCTGTGTCTCTTCCCGGTTCAGCGATTATACTACACAGGAAGACTGTCCCCACACAATGTACTTTTCTTTTTTATTTTTATCTGTTTGCTAAGGCACATTTTTTATTTGTTTCCTTCGCATCCTTATATTCTTTACAATCAGCTGGCTGAATTGTTTTTCACCGGGAACAACACACGAATCAGGCTACAAAATTAAGCATTTCTTGTTGAAAAATGGGGTAGAATGTTTGGAGATTTGAAAATCATTTGTACCTTTGCACCGCTTTCGAAGCCATACAGGTTCAAAAATAGAAATATTTTTCTGTGTCGGATAAAGAAAGCCCTTCCCACAGAAGGTTTGGAGAGATGGCAGAGTGGTCGATTGCGGCGGTCTTGAAAACCGTTGTACTGCGAGGTACCGGGGGTTCGAATCCCTCTCTCTCCGCCATGCATTAGTTAAGGAGTTGATTATCAACTCCTTTTCTTTTTTATAGGGTGTCGTATTAGTGGCTTTTTTGCCTATTTTGTGTTATAATTTGCGACCACTTTTTTTAATGCTAAAATTAGGTCGCAAACCTTCGGTTAAATTAGTGCGACACAGCCAATTACAACACATATTTTTTGTTTTGTCCTTCTACGGTGAAAAGGTTCCCGAACCTTCGGAACCCTTTTTATAG